>CAZBMX010000053.1:0-6298 GCA_964493195.1 uncultured Pseudomonadales bacterium | reverse complement strand
TTGGCTGGGGAATCGAGCGAACATACACGCTCAAACCTGGTTTGCATATCGATGATATCAGACAATTCTACAGCTCCGACCTCAGGTTCCTGCGCCAATTTTAAGATACACACCGAAAGAAACTTATGAACATCCTCATCCCACACTCTTGGCTCGCAGAACATCTGGAAACCGACGCCACACCAGAAGAACTGCAAGCTCACCTCTCCCTCTGCGGCCCATCCGTGGAGCGCATTTACGATCGCCAAGGGGAACCCGTCTACGACATCGAAGTCACCACCAACCGTGTGGACAGCATGTGCGTCCGTGGTGTTGCGCGTGAAGCTGGCGTTATTCTCAAGCAGTTCGGAAAGCAAGCCAAGTTTCTGGAGCGAGCAGACCTGAGCCAAAAACCACAGCCAACCGGCGAGTCGCTGCCTTTGCCAAAAATCGTCAATGACCCTAAACTCTGTAAACGGGTTTTATGTGCCGTCCTAGATGGAGTAGAGCGCACCCCAACGCCAGCTTGGATGGCTAAACGTCTCGAGCAAACAGACCAAAATGTCCACGACAGCGTCATCGACATCACCAACTACATCACGCACGAACTCGGGCACCCTTGCCATGCGTTTGATTACGATGCGGTGATGGCTACAGGTGGGGTGATAGTTGTCAAAGAAGCCACAACTGGCAAAAAATTCAAAACCTTAGACGGTCTGGAATTCACCACCGTGGGTGGGGAAGTGGTCTTCGAAAATGAAGCAGGAGAAATTATTGATTTACCAGCCATAAAGGGCACAGCAAACACTTCAATTTCTGACAAAACCAAACGGGTACTACTCTGGATTGAGAACTTGGACGCTGAAAAAGTTCGGTTCGCGTCCATGACCCATGCGATTCGCACCGTGGCAGCACAGCTTTCAGAAAAACACGTGGATCCAGCTTTGGGTGAAATTGTGCTGTACCGTGGGATACAACTCTATCAGGAGCTGTGTCACGCCAGACTTGCCAGTCAGATTTTTGACGAGTTCCCTGGCAAAACTTCGCTTGCTACAGTCGAACTCTCGCTCGACAAAGTCAAACAATACCTCGGACTAGAAATCCCATCCGAGCGCATCGAGGAAATCCTGAGAGACCTCGGCTGCCAAGTTCAGCTGAAAGGCAGGCAACTTTCGGTCACACCGCCTACCTTTCGCCACGATTTAGCCATTCCTGCAGACATTATCGAGGAAATTGCCCGAGTGTACGGCTACCACACGCTGCCCAGCACGCTAATGGACACCAAGATTCCTCTGGATAAACCAACGAACTTCGATAGTTATCTCGAATCTCGGCTAAAACGCTTCTTGGCAGCCATTGGTATGCAAGAAGTCTACACCTACTCGATGGTGAGTGAAGAAATTGCCCGCCAATCAGGCTATGCTCTGGATGAGCAGCTTAAGCTCAAGAATCCACTAACCGATGACCGAGTCTACTTGCGCCGCTCCCTTATTCCTTCGCTGGAAGAAGTTTTGCTCAACAATCCAAGTGCCGACAACTTCAGTATCTTCGAGTTTGCCAACGTATACCACCCGCAAGCAAACACCTTGCCGGAAGAAACACTACACATCGGCATGTTGAGCACTGCGGGATATCGGAGTCTGCGCGGCATGATAGAAGCGCTGCTGCAACAAGTATTCCTAATCGACAGCACCGTTGAACCACACCAAACCGCACTGCCAGATTTCGCCCAATCAGGTTCGATTATGGCTGATGGCGTTGAGCTTGGCCACATTGGCGTTACCAAGCAGGGCAGGGCAGGCGCGTCGATCTCTCTGGCAACATTGACTGAGCACGCCAAAACGCACCCCATCTTTCAACCACTGTCGAAAGCAGCTCCCGTGATTGAAGCACTCACCTTCACACTTCCTGAACAAACGCTCGTTGGCTCCGTGCTGGCAACTATCGCGGCAAGCGACCAAACCGTGCACGCGGTTGAGCTATCGAGTGTGTACAATCAAAACTACAGCTTCAGCATCGTCTATGCCCAGCCAGAACAAACCCCACCGCCAGAAACAGTCGAAACCGCCCGCAAGCGGATCGTGGCTGCAGTGGCTGACACACATCAGGGAATACTGGTGGGCTCGATTTAGCGTTGCCGTTGGAACTCGAGCGTTTTGGTACTCGGCTTTACTGGCTGCTCTGATTTTTCTGGCACCGACCAACTTGTTTTACAAGTTTTCTGAGTCTGGTTCGTTTGTCCATGGCCTGCAAATCGACTACCTCATTGGCAAGTTGTATCTGAGCCAACTACCGTTGTTTGGCCTGCTGGGTTTGTGGTTGAGCGACAAGACCAACTGGAAGAACCTGCGTCAAATCTGGCAGCAGCCACGCACAAAAGTCGCGGTTATCCTGTTCTGCCTGATAGGACTTCGACAGTGGTTTACACCAGTGCCGTTAATTGGCATGTGGCAGTGGTTTAGTATTGCTAGTGTAGGTTTGTTAGTGTTGTTTTTGGCTCGACATCGAACACTGCTGCGCGCTCCCATCATTTCTGCCGCAATTGCACTCACGCTTGTATTCCAGTCTACAGTTGCCATTGCACAGTTCCAGCTGCAGCACGAGCTTGTCGGGTACAGTTTGCTGGGTGAACCGGAACTTTCCAACTACATCGGGCTAGCCCGAGTCACTATTTCTGGAGCTGATCGCATCCTGCCGTACGGCACTACCGCACATCCAAATGTGTTGGCTGGTTTCCTGGCAGTGTATTGCCTGCTGTTGCTTACGCGGTGGAAATCTTTTTTTCGTGTGATGCGAGTGTTGTTTGGTCTAGCACTTGTGTTGGGTGCTGCGACGCTGGTTTTGACCACATCGGTCAGCGGTATGGCGACGTTTGTGCTCGGCCTACTGGTGCAGAAAGTCCTCCCAAGATTCAGCAACCTGCGCCCCTGGTACACCAGTCTGGGCGTCTGCCTTACAGTTATCCTGATACCACTGGGAATCCAGTTTATGGCGCAAAAATATCCCAACTCACCATCACTCACTCGTCGCGCATATCTACAAATCGCTGGCGTGCGGATGTTTGCCCACCAACCCCTCTGGGGCACAGGTTTGCAAACAACAACTCGATTTATTGAATGGTACTCTCCAGCCCGGGAAGTCGTCCGATTTTCCCAACCCCCACATCATGTTGGCATTGCAGTTTTGGCGGAAACCGGAGTGCTTGGGTTAGTCCTGCTTGCGCTGCTGCTGGCGAAAAAACAACTTCAACCAGGTTTGCTGATGCTGATACCAGTGCTGAGTCAGGACCACTACGCACTCACCCTCGTACCCGGCATGTTGCTGGTGGGATTGTGTATACTGTTCGTATGCTACGACTCATCCAACTTGGACTAATTTTTGGCTTTATTGCGCTGGGGGGATACTACCTGGTGCAGGCGTTTGGGGTGACCTGGTAAGTGATGCCTAGTTTTTGATTAAGCTTCTATTTAGAATGATATGATTCGGTGTCTACCAGGCCTTTTATACTTTTGGCAGCATCTGCAATGGCAGCAATAATGTCTTCAGGTAATTGTTTGCTAACAGGCTGGGCATTAATGAACCACCCCATATACTTCACAAACTCTTTGGCAATTTTATAGGAACTAACTCTCCATTTTAGGGTAAATTAACTATCGGGCTCGCTTCTGGGCTTGGGGTTGGCGATGGACTAGGGCTCGGCACCGGACTTGGCTTTGGTTCCTCATTCCACTTTATACCACCAGTCCCAATCCGCACCGACCCACTTTCTTTTGATTTTCCAGACCTGGAGTATGCCTTGGCTTTGAGTTCATATCTGCCAGCAGGTAAATTCAAGGTGCCCGAGTACTCACGATTATTTATCGTCTCGCGTAATGCACCATTAACGTACAGCTCGATTTTCTCGATGCCGTCACCTGCGTCGGCAACTACTTTGACCTCAATGTTCGTCCCATCGTGATTACTTTCGTTGCCAGGCTTGTCGATTTTAACAAACACCTCGGTCTGTTCGCCACAAAACTCGGTTGGCACTTTGAAGCGTCCGTCTTCCTGGCCAGCAATCCAAGCATCGATCGCTTCCTGCCAGCGGTTTTTGTCATCTTGGCTGACTGGGTCGTCTTCCCGAGCCACGATGAACTCGCGCTCATCATAGTCACCGGCCGCAACTCGAGCATCATTGGCTAGTTTGTTTTCGCCTCGGCAGAGTTTGAGTTTGACGTGCACTGGATCTGGTGGAGCAGGGACAGTGCCTTTCAAAACATACGTCTCGACGGACGGAAAATCATCGTGTGCGCCCCAACCAGAAATCGAGTCAAGTGCAATACTTTCCACGTGCGCAGGTGGCTCCCAAGCCGGCGTCTTGTACCCAGCCTCTTGCGCTGCCAGTAACACACGCCGCCAAATGGGCGTAGCTCCAGACACACCAGAAGCAACTTGTTTCATAGCGCTGTTGTCGTTGTTGCCTACCCAGGCAGAAACCAACACCTCCTGGCCCCAACCCACTGCCCAGTTGTCGCGCTGATCGTTGGTCGTTCCAGTTTTGACCGCCACACCCGCACCCATGTTGAGCAAAGAGTTTGCGCCAAAAGCAAGCAACCGGGCATTGTTGTCAGACAAGATATGGTTGATTAGAAACGCCTCACCCTCAGTCATGACCTGCTTGCCAGCAACCGGCCTATGTTCGTACACGGTTTTACCATCTTTATCCTGTACCTTGAGAATCGAGACAGGTTCAACCCGAGTGCCCCCGTTAGCAAACGCGGCATAGGCACTGGCCTGATCGAGCATGTGCACTTCCGCACCACCTAGAGTCACAGCCAAACCAAACCGGCGCAGATTCTCCGCAGTCGGCTCCAGGGTAACGAAACCCATATCAAACGCCTGTTGCAAAAATTGATCCACACCTACAATTGCAAGCGCTTTTACTGCAGGAATGTTTAACGAACTTCCCAAAGAACTGCGAACCGACACCGGGCCGCGGAACTTGCCATCGTAGTTTTTGGGTTCGTAGGGTTTGTCCACATCATGACCGGTTGCAAACGTAGTTGGTACGTCCATCAACATGCTCTGTGGCGTGTACCCCTTGCGCATCAGTGCCAGGTACGTAACTGGTTTGATAGATGAACCCGGCTGGCGCAGGCCATCCACTACCACGTTGAACTGTCCGGACCGCGAAGCATCAAAAAAGTCGCGGCTGCCCACCATACTCAAGATCTCACCGGTTCGAGGATCGAGCACTACCGTGGCGCCATTGGTGATGTTGAGTCGCTCAACTTTAGCAATCTCCTCCGACACAATATCTTGCGCTTTCTGCTGTAAATCCAGATCCAGTGATGTGGTCACGCTGAACCCACCAGTCTCCAAAACATCCTCGCCATACATTTCTGCCAGTTGGTCGCGGATGTAAAACACAAAGTGGGGAGCTTTCATGTCATTGGCCGCGCGCTGGAACTGCACGGTGTCCAACTCAGACAGAGCCTGATCGTAGGACAGTTGAGTCAAGTAGCCATCCTGCAGCATCCGAATCAGCACACCTTTGGCACGCACTTTCCAAAGCGGAGTGCCATCATCGTCCGTTCCGCCGGTATATGGAGAGTACGCCGAGGGACGCTGGGGCAAACCAGCCAAGATTGCCGACTCTGCGATCGTGAGCTCAGGTAGCGGCTTGTTGAAGTAAATCTCCACAGCCGTGCCCAACCCCCAAGCCGTGCCTCCATATGGCGCCTCATTCAGATACATCTCGAGAATTTGGTCTTTGGTAAAGGTGCGCTCAATCTGGAGGGCGAGCACGAACTCCTTGAACTTGCGCGTAATACTGCGCTCGTTGGTGAGAAGTGCATTCTTGACTAACTGCTGGGTGAGCGTCGAACCACCAACCACGCGTTGGCGCACCACGATGTTGTAGGGAATGCGTAAAACAGTGAGATAGTCGAACCCCTGGTGATTATAAAAATCCTTGTCCTCAATCGCCACAACTGCGTCCTTGAGATGCTGCGGCACTTGATCGATAGAAATTGGGTTGCGGCGCTCATCACCATACAGATCATTGAGCAGCTTGCCGTTGCGGTCATAAATCTTGGTGCTAAACCCAGAGCGGCGGACAACTTCACCGGGCTTGGGCAGCTCGCGCGAAAACCAAGCAAACAAAACGAAAAAGCCAATCACACCAGCCAAAATACACGCCAACGCACCCAGGGCTGCCAAGCGAATGAGCTTAATCATCCGCAGACGCCGCTGTGCTTCGGACAGCTGACTGCCCGCGAGTCGAGAATGGGCCTGTTTTTGCAGTTTGCGTTTGAAGATCATAGCCGGCTCGATCATC
>CAZBMX010000052.1:0-6406 GCA_964493195.1 uncultured Pseudomonadales bacterium | reverse complement strand
TTCAAGAAGCAATAGGAAGGGGGCGACACGCATCGCCCCCTTTTTTATTGGCAGCAACCGGTGCACAAAGAAAAGAAGTTTAGATGAAGCTGAACAAGTGTTAGTTTTTCAAAGCGATCATCAAAGCAGTACTCACACTGCGAGGATCAACTTTTTTGCCGAGATGTTGAATCACTTGGCCAATCAAAAATCCGATCACTTTGGTCTCACCTGATTTGAATTTTTGTACAGCATCTTGATTAGCAGCCAGTGCTCGCGATACCGCGGCCTGCATCTCTGATTCAGGAACAGTCTCCTTAGCTGTTTGTGCTTTGAACGCTGCGATGACAGCAGCGGGATCAGAAAAATCAGTTACTACGAGTTTTTTGTTGAGCACTGCGTTTGCAAGCGACTGTGCCTGCTTGGGGTCCAGCTCCCAAACGCTAGTCCAGAATTGTCCAAGTGTGGCGCTGGTAGCTAAACGGGTGCTGCTCTTGGCATCGATACCATAGAGTGTTTGCCACTGCGCGGCCAACTCTGCTTGGGCGGTTGGCAATGATGCTGCCAGGTTGTCAATTTCTTGTTGGCTAAATCGAATGGGAGGTATATCAGGGTCTGGAAAGTATCGGTAGTCTGCCGCTGATTCCTTGAGCCTTTGGCTAAACGTAACGCCGCTGTTGGGTCGAAACCCACGAGTCTCCTGGGTGGGGATGGTTCCAGAATCCAGTAGCTCTGCCTGACGAACAACTTCAAATGTGATGGCTTGTTCAAGGAATTTAAAAGAGTTAATGTTCTTCACCTCAACTTTGTAGTTGGGTAGTGCGTGCTGCCCCTTTGGCTTGAGAGAGATATTCGCTTCGAGTCGCATGCCGCCCTGCTCCATGTCGCAGTCTGCAATCTCCAAGTACCGCATCAGCTTGCGCATCGCTTTGCCATATGCTGAAGCGTGAGATGGGGTGGTGATATCTGGCTCACTCACAATTTCAACTAGGGGAACCCCAGAACGATTGAAGTCGAGTAAGCTGACTTTCTTGCCAGCAAGCTCGGTGTGGAGCAGTTTTCCTGTGTCCTCTTCCAGGTGAATGCGTGTCAAGTTTACGTTTCCCTCTGGCGTTTCGACTACTCCTCCCGCACAAAAGGGGATGTCAAATTGACTAATTTGATATCCTTTGGCAAGGTCTGGGTAGAAGTAGTTTTTGCGATCGAACTTGGAAAAGCGGTTGATGGATGATTCAAGCGCAAGTCCTAACTTGATTACCCACTCAATTGCTGTTTTGTTGGGCACGGGCAAGCCACCGGGCATGCCTAAACAGACTGGGCAGGTATACATGTTTGGTTTGGGTGCATGAAATGGATCATTGACGCAGCCGCAAAACATTTTGGACTTTGTCTTGAGCTCCGCATGAATTTCTAGACCACACACCAAGTCATAACGTTCAAATATGTTTTCGATGGACTTGCTGGAATTGATGGGTGTGTTTGGCATATTACTTCCAACTGCACCATTCTGTAGCTTGTTCATATGCATGCGCAACCTGAATAGCGAGGTCTTCGCGCCACATGGGTGCCATGATGTTCATACCAAGGTACAAGTTCGTTTTAGGATCGCGATAGCAGGGCACGTTGATGCCTGGCATGCCCGTTATTGAGCTTGGTTCTAGTAGCATGTCCTCCAGTTCACCAAACATGGCCGCACCCTCAGTTGCGCCAATTTGTTTGGCAAAACCAGGCGAAGATAGGGAAACTAGTACATCATAGGTTTTGAACAGCCGCTCAAAGTCTTGGATAAACAAGGTGCGCACCTGCTGGGCAAGCACGTAGTATTTTTCTGCTAAACCCTCGCTGAGGGTGAACGTCCCCAACATGATGCGTCGCTTTGCCTCTGGTCCAAAAAATGAGCGATCCTTGCCAAACCGAATACCATCGTATCGCGCCAGATTGCTGCTTACTTCGCCCCGCTGAACCACGGTGTAGACACTGACTGCGTGTTTGGGATCCAGAGCCGTAGCCTGCTCCACATGAGCTCCGAGCCGTTCTAGTACCTGCAATCCCGCTTCAAGGTATGGATTTGTTGTCTCAAGACCGACTAGATCATGATATAGGTAGCCAATTTTGAGATGTTTGATATCTTTGCCGATTGCCGCGGTGAAGTCCGGAACTGCCTTGTCGGCTGTGGTGGCGTCGTATGGATCTTTGCCGGCCATGTGGTTGAGCAGCAGTGCGCTGTCCGCCACCGTTTTAGTGATTGGTCCGGGTGAGTCGGTGGAAGATGCCATAGCAACGATGCCAGCACGACTGACGCGGCCATATGTGGGCTTCAGACCTACAACTCCACACCAAGCGGCGGGTTGACGAATTGAACCTGCTGTTTCAGTTCCGATTGCCGCAATACTCATGTCTGCTGCCACTGCTGCGGCACTGCCTCCGGAAGAACCACCGGGCAAGTGGTCAGGATTACGCGGATTGAGAGAGCGTTCATACTGAGAGGTTTCAGTGGAAGATCCGTGCGCCCAGGCATCGAGGTTGGTCTTGCCCTGGACAACTGCGCCCGCAGATTTGAGTTTGGCTGCAACAGTTGCATCAAAGGTGGGTTTGAATGTATCCAAAATGGTCGAGGACGCGGTGGTGCGGATGTTTTTGGTGGCAATATTATCTTTGAACGCAATTGGCACGCCAGCCAACGGGCTGGCAAGATCGCTCGCAGCTGCCTCAGCGGCCATGTGTTCATTGCTGGTGAGGAAAATGTTGAGTTTTTTGTTCTGTGTAGTTACTGCATGCGACAGGGCAGCAGTCAGCTCTGCATGCGAAATTTCTTTGGACCGCAGTTGTTTGAGTATCGTAGTAAGTGTTTGCGTGTTGAGATCAGTCATGTTACTCTTCCTGATCGATGACCCGCTGTACTACAAAATAGCCGTTGTGGGATTGTGCAGCGTTGGCAAGCGCTTCTTCCTGCGTGAACATACGCTCTGGCCAGAGCTCATCTGCTCGCCAAACGTTTTCCAGGCCAGTGACTTGATGCGTTTGTGGGACTGCAGCTACATCAATGGTTTGTAACTCATCAACAACCTGCATGGTTGTGGTGAATGCGGCAGCATATGACTCTGCCTCTGCATCTGAAACAGGAATGTTTGCAAGTTTAGCAATTGCAGACACAAAGGGCTTGGTAAACTGGTGATGCGGAGTTGCTTTTTTTGGCATGTACTCGGGGGTGAGTATACACGCATGGGGCATCGAGAACAAGCGGTGTCACACTCTACATTACGGTCTATAGAGGAAAACGTCAGCAACAGTATTTGTATCGTTGGGAACAAGGTTTGATGCTAAACTGCAGAAACTGATGTTGCTCGAGTTGGTAACACTTGGACTAAACTGAGCGCTGTGATTTGATGGCTCTGCATCACTTTGGTGGGACACTAACTGCATGCTGTTATCAGTTCGGTTAAACAAGAAGACATCCGCTCTGCGATTGGTGTCGTTAGGTACTAATAGACTTGAAGTTGATACAAAGGCAACAAAAACACCATTTTCAGAAATGCTTCCCTCGTGAAATCCACCAGTTGGCCAACCGTTAATAAAGTTACGAGTGACAGTTTGGATTGTTCCAGAAAAACTGTCTTTGACAAACAGATCCGTGTCATTGTTGACGTCATTGGGAACTAAGTTTGTTGCATCTGAGGCGAATATAACAACGCCATTGCTCGAAACACCATATGGATATGACAGTTTATTGCCGATCTGTCCTGATGGAGAACGAGACACCAAATATGTTTTTCTAGCTTTAAGATCGCGTACAAATACATCCTGTACCCCATTAGTATCGTCAGCGACTAAATTAGAAGCGTGAGAAACAAAGGTAACGAATTGACCGTTTGGTGATATGTATGATTCATCTGAGTCAGTATTAGCTTGCAGGCCGTCAGCAGAAACTGATGCACGGATAGTTGTGTGAGCAACTCGATCGCGAACGAAAATGTCAGTGCTGTTATTTGTGTCGTCAGGAACCAGATTCGTTGCATGTGATGTGAATGTTATGTATCTCCCATCGGCGGAAATTTCACTGGCGTATGAATCCCTATTTGCTTGAGCCCCAGAGCTGGCAATAGACACACGCTCAATTGATTGATTAGTTCGATCGTATACGAACACGTCTGGTCTCTGATTTGTATCGTCCTGCACTAAGTTAGTGGCTGTGCTTGTAAAAGCAATAAAACGACCATCAGCTGACGTCGTGGGTTGAAATGAGTAATCATTTGATTGTCCACCCTGATAGGTTACTGAGACACGCTCAATGATTCCGGTGAGTATGTTTTTTACAAACACATCGATGTCACCGTTAGTGTCGTTGTTCACTAGGTTGGTGGCGGCAGAGTCAAAAGCAATAAATTTGCCATCCTCGCTTAGGTCAGAGTTTTCAGATCTTCCATTTGTCTGTTCTCCACTTGAACTTAGTGACATCCGTGTGATGAGTGGTCTTGGTGAAGGAGTGGGAGCCGGATTTAGTGTTGCTGCTGAAATGTTAGAAATGGGGGCCCCTGAAAAAAGTAGTACGAACAAAGCAAAAAGTACGGGCAGAATCACAGAGTGAAATAGTTTCATAGGCCGTCGATTATACAACTGGGTGTGTAAAAGTCAAAGAACGCAAGAATCGAACTATCTTTTCAGTCCGCGCAATGCTTCAATTCGATTTTTAACCGGCGGATGTGTCTGGAACAGCGACGCAAACGTTCCAACTGCACCATGTACATTTATAAGTGGATCCGAGAAGTAGAGATGCGCAGTGGCCTTATTCGCTGCTTCCAAAGGTTCTTTGTCATGACTGATTTTCTCTAAAGCTTTCGCCAGACCTTCAGGGTTTTTGGTCATCCCTACCCCGGTGGCATCCGCCAGGAACTCGCGTCTGCGAGAGATAGCCAGTTGGATCAACTGAGCGATGATGGGTGACAGCAAGGCCAGCAAAATGCCTCCCACAATGAACACCACTTGCAGCTGTCCTCCACCGTTGTCTCGGTCGCGCTTGCCGCCACCATAGAAGGACATACGCAGCATCCAGTCGGAGAGAAGTGCTACAAAGCCAACCAAAATTGTGACCACAGACATGAGCCGAATGTCATAGTTTTGCACGTGCGCTAGTTCATGCGCAACCACTCCCTCTACCTCAGCTCGGTTGAGCCGTTGCAGCAGCCCTGTGGTGGCACACACCACCGCGTGCTCTGGGTCACGGCCGGTGGCAAATGCATTCATAGCAGTGTCATCGATCACATACAGTTTGGGCATCGGCATACGCTGGCCCAGGACTATGTTTTCGGTGACGGTGTAGTAATCAAAGAACTCTTCTCTGGTTGCTGGTCTGGCGCCGGACATGCCCAAAATTATTTTGTCAGACCACCAGTACGACGCGAACGACATAATGCCAGAGACGATCAAGGCGATGCCCACCATGTCTAGGCCGTACCCAAACCCCACTGACATGACGTACACTGCGCCAACGATAAACGTCATGAATAGGGTGACGATCAGCAGGGATTTATTTTTGTTGCTCGAAACCAGATCGTAATGGGTCATGGTGCTGCGGATGGTTGTATGACTACAAGCTCACTCGGTGATCTTCCATCTCCTTGCCGGAAACAGATAGGTGGGCGCCGCTGGTTGGCATTTCTAAACCTTTTTCAGGTTTGAAGCCAAACATGTTGGCGATAATGCTTGATGGAATGGTAACGAGGCGCTCGTTATATTGCTGAGACAGATCAATAACAGCTCGGCGGGCGTAGGTGAGTTTGTCGGCGGTGTCAGTTAGCTCGGCCATGAACTTGGTCACTGTTACGTCACTCTTCAGCTCAGGGTTGTCCTCCACGGCGATACTCAGTTGGGGCACCATTTTTTGCACGGCAGTGATTGCGGTTTCGATATCATCTGGATTGCCGGTTTCTTGCGCGTGCGCGACTGATTTACGAGCTGCAGTCAGCATTTCGAAGATGCCTTTTTCGTGCTTGAGGAAGCCTTTGACCGCTGACTCGAGGTTGGGAATGAGGGAAGCTTGACGTTTGAGCTGGTTGCCAATCTCTTGGATGCTGGCGGCAATTTGGGTTTTGAGGCGCTGCATGCTGTTGTAGATTGAAACAACATACAAAGCTACTGCGACGATGACGGCTAAAATGATGAGTGTTGGCATATAAATCCTCACTTTCTCTTCTATCATACCGTATTCTGTCAAAAACTCCAGAGGGCTTGCGTGCCTCGTGGCTACAAGGCAATCTTTGGCTTGGCAAAGCCCGTTCGGGTAGCGTATAATAGCGGTCTGTTCATTTGCTGGAAATTTTGCAGCTGAACAGTTAAAAATTAATTCATGAGTGTGACCGCAGTGTCATCAGGCAACCTTGTGCGAAGGCTTTGAACCGTCGACAATTGGTGCTTTGCATTAGCAAGAGCT
>CAZBMX010000051.1:0-6467 GCA_964493195.1 uncultured Pseudomonadales bacterium | reverse complement strand
TGGTAAAAAAGTATTCTGTCAGTACATCAATATCTGCTAATGTAACTAAACGCTCCGAAATTAGCGGTAGAATGGCTTCTAACTTGGAGGGAATAAAATGTGTGGGTAAGTACGGCCTGACGCGATCTGCGAGCTCATTCAGGGACAAATTTCTGATGTATACACCATTAAGCCATTGTAGTTTTTTTATGTCAAAAACCACTGATTTCGGGCTGATGTCTTTTGGGTCAAACTCAGAGCAATATTCAGCAAGTGTAATTATCTCTCGTTGATCTTTTGGTGTCCAACCAAGGATCATAAAAAAATTTAATAAGGCTTCAGGCAAATAACCCGTATCTAAAAATGATTGAGCTGAGACAGTTCCTTTTCGTTTGCTCATTTTTCCTTTTCCATCAGGGTTGAGAAAAACAGGAATGTGCGCATACACGGGTTTATTCCAACCAAATGCTTCGTATAACAATATGTGCTTTGGAGTGGAACTAATCCATTCCTCACCACGTAAGATGTGTGAAATCTGCATTGCGTTATCATCAACCACCACAGCTAAATGATAGGTCGGAAATCCGTCACTTTTCAAGAGTACTTGGTCATCTACACTTTCTGAATTAATCGATATTTCCCCACGAATCAGGTCAGTAAAGGTAATCATTCTATTTTCGGGGCACTTAAGGCGAATGACATAAGGCGTTCCTGCAGCAATTTCTGCAGTCACCTCACTTTGTCTATGCAAGCAATATCGATCGTATTTTGGAGGCTCTTTTCTGGCAGTCTGAGCTTCACGTACAGTAACTAATCGCTCACTGGTGCAAGTACAGTAGTAGGCGTGACCAGAATGAATCAGTTGTTCAGCCATTTGCTTATATAACGGCAAGCGCTCAGACTGAGTATATGGCGCAAAGGGGCCACCTTTTTCAGGGCCTTCATCCCAATCTAAACCATACGATCGAATCACCGAAAGGATTTTTTCTACTGCACCAGGAACTTTCCTTACCTGATCTGTATCTTCAATCCGTAAAATAAATTTGCCTTTGTGTTTTTTTGCAAACGCGTAATTTTTGAGCAATGTAGCAATATGACCCACATGATACTCTCCGGTTGGGCTGGGGGCCATTCTTGTACGAACTGTCATATGATTCATGTTGGCAATTATACGACACTATTCAGTTTTTTTGACCTGGACGAAGTTTGAGTCAAGGGCACTAATGAAATATAATATCCATGAATATGCATTTTCAAAGACATAAATCGGTTGTAAATATTCTTGTTCTTCCGCTGAATCATAATATCCAAGCGAAACAGACCGTATGACAGCTCCATCAGTATTGCCTGAGTTTACGACATACCCTTCACCTGATTGGAGTAATTGCCAAGCAGTTCGAGTCGAGCGCAGTGGGTAGGTATGTACCTGAGTGTAGTCAACTTGATTGTAGTTATAATCAAGAGAAACGATGCTGTTCGGGCCTTGAAGTCCTCCGGTTATGATGGCAGAAATGATTCCTGTATACCCTTTGTCTGTGTACATTCGGAACTGTGAGTCTAATGGACTTCTATTCAGGTCAACCTGAATAAAGTCAGCATCAGAAAGTGAAACTGCAGGTGCTAAGTCACCGCCAAGTGACTTAAGGTAAACGACCTCACCAGAGGCAGTTGCTACATCACTGGGCAGTAATTCAGCAGACTTCAGAAAAGATTTGACCACATCAACTGCTTGAAAGTTGTTTGGTATGTTTTTTTCTTTGAGTAGCTCTGGACGCGACAGGAAGTCTGTGGAAATTGAGAAGTGCAATGTTCTTGTGTCTAACTCAAACACTGATTCGATGGGTTGTAGTTTTTTGAATCTGTAACGTTCAGTGCTGAGAATTGTCGGTTCAAACACATATCCAAAGGTCGCTGCAATCGATTTTGCGCGCTGGTCTGCCAGTAAACTTGGCGTGGATTTGGGCATGAAATACACTTTTGCTCGGTCGCCAAATTCGGGCAGCGTGCCTGTCGGAGTTTCTAGAGTAAAACTTGTGGGAGCATCTGCGTCATCTTCTTCTGGAAAAGTCAGTTCGGGTAGAATTCCAAACCCAACAGTTGGTGGGGGCGGTGGTTCTGGGTGAGTCGCATTCCAGAAGGAAACAAATGCATTTAGAGTGACTCTACCCACCATAAGTACGATTAGCGCAATGGCACCATACTTGACCATGATTCGTCCGCCGTAGGTAATGTTAGTTAAAGTGGGACCCGTGCTCGTCGTCTGTGCCATAATGCCTCTATCATATATACTATCTCCATGCGGATCAACATACTAACGCTTTTTCCAGAGTACTTTGCGTCAAGCCTTTCATGTTCAATCCTGAAAAGAGCACTGGGTGTTGGCGCCGTTTCGTACAATGTAGTTAATATTCGTGATTTTACCACTGATAAGCACCATGTGACTGATGATCGACCGTTCGGTGGCGGTCCCGGTATGGTCATCAAAGTAGAACCAATTGATCTAGCACTTCAAGCAATCCAGAAAACTATTGAGCCCTCCCAACGGCATCAAGTAGTGTTACTTTCTGCAAAAGGTTCGCCGTATACACAACAAGTTGCACGTGAGTATGCCTCAATTGACATTCTTACACTCATATGCGGTCACTATGAAGGTGTTGATGAACGAGTCGCAGAGCACTTGATAGACGCTGAAGTGCGTATTGGTGATTATGTGTTAACTGGTGGCGAACCAGCTGCAATGGTTATCGTCGATAGTGTGGTGAGGTTGCTTCCGGGTGTGCTCGGTAATGAGAACAGCGCGGCTGATGAGTCTCATTCAGTGCCTGGTCAGCTTGGTTTCCCACAATACACCCGACCGGCTGATTACAGAGGTTGGATGGTACCACAGGTATTGCAGGGTGGTGATCATCGACAAATTGCTGCGTGGCGAGCGAAGCAACGGCAGTGAACGCTTAAGTTTTAGTTAGAATTTGCAGCGCTTCTGCAACAGTGTTGAGTTTCTTGAAGGCTGCTGCTAGTTTTTTAGTGCTCATTGCGGTATTTCGTTGATACGGACGGTTGCTTTTAGCAAGATACTCACTCAGTGACCCTTTGGGAACAGTGACTTCGAGCTTAAATGCCTTGCGGACTGCTTCAGCGAATGCATAATCAGTCCATTTCTCACCACTGGAGGCATTAAACACGCCCTGTGGCATTGCAGTTGCAGCCCAGTTAAGAACATGAGAAAAGTCATCAAGAAAGGTCGGACCAAAAGTGTGGTCTGTGAACTGAGGAGGCAACGTTCTTTGTTTCAAGCCGCTTACAATTCTACGAACAGCGTCAGGTCTTACAAATGGAAGGCTGCGAAATGGTTGATCAATTCGCAAAATTGTCCAATTTTGAGTAGTTTCCTGCAGTACTCGTTCAGCTTCAGCTTTTGTGTATCCATACCACTCTATCGGTGAAGGCAGAGATTCTTCTGTATAAAAACCTTCAAGAGTTCCGTCAAAGATGTACGGTGTTGAAATATGTATGAGGTGTTTGCCTGTTTGAGCAGCAGCGAGAGCTACGTTTTTTGTACCAACTACATTTACCTGATAGGCAGGTTCATCTGTCTTGCCTTGTTGCTTCCAAGCCTCAGTTACATTTGTGTAGGCGGCACAATGCACAACTGCTGCAGCAGTACTGTTTTCAAATGCGTGTTGTACTTGTGACTGCTGTGTTATATCTACAGGAGAAGACGTGCTTGATAAGTCTAAGGTGTCAAAATTGAATGCGTGTGCATACTGAGCAATGAATTGAGATGCCACCAATCCATTACTCCCCGTTATTAGCAGATGCGGTTTTTGCATGCAGATCCCCTTGGGTACCGTATACTAACCTCTAGTTAACTCCCAAACATCAGCGCCAAATTGGTCCCAAGGCAATCTATGCTCATCAGGTTTTTCTGCTGAAAATTGTTGACTCGTGGCATACAGCAGTGTCATTGGTCGTCCATAGATGTTCGCAACACCATGGGCCACACCAGTAGGGATGCGCAGCATCCGGTGTTTACCTGCACCAAGAATCAAACGTTGGTGAACATCAAATGTCTCTGAACCTTCACGCACATCATGCAAGTTTACGAGCAAGCGATCAAAAGGAGAGCAAAACCAGAGGTCTTCTTGGTTATTGTGGACATGATACGCTTTAATTGTCTGTGGAACCATAACTGAAAAACTGACTTGTTGGACCACAAACTCAGGTTCAAGACCAGCCACAATGCCAGTGTTCAAGCGAAAAAGTTCGGCAAAATTGCCTCCATCATCTGAGAAAAACTGGCATTCAGTTACAACAACTCCATTAATTGTTCGAGCTGGAGTATATGATTGAGTTGTAACACTTGGTGCATACTTTTGATCAATCTGCATCTTTACTCTTTCCTAGCCATTGAGGGCGGTGTTGCTACGATTGCTATATTGTTGATGAAAATAGTTTGATTCTTTGGATTTAAGTGGTTGCCACCACTCTGGATGTTCTAGGTACCAATCTATCGTTTTTTGCAAACCTTCGGCGAAACTCACTGCGGGTTTCCAACCCAACTCATGTTCAATTTTGGACCAATCTACACTGTACCGTCGGTCATGTCCAGCCCGATCTTGCACGTGCTCAATCATGCTTTCCGGTTTTCCCATAAGCTTTAGAATCTGCTGGACAACTGCAATATTTGGAATATCTTCTGTTAAACCTCCTACGAGATATGTCTCCTGTAGTTTGCCGTGTAGAAGGACTGCTTCTATGGCTGTGCAGTGATCTTGAACATACAACCAATCTCGAACCTGTTTCCCATCTCCATAAATGGGAACTGGTTTGCCTTCAGTTAGATTGGTTATAGCGAGCGGTATAAGTTTTTCCGGGAATTGATACTCACCATAGTTGTTTGAGCAGTTGGTGATGGTATATGGCAATCCATACGTTTCTCCAAACGCTCGTACTAGATGATCTGAACTTGCTTTACTTGCTGAGTATGGGCTTCGTGGGTCATAAGCAGTGGTTTCGGAAAACTGCGCATCTGAATCAAGAGGAAGTGAGCCAAAGACTTCATCCGTTGAGATATGATGAAAGTGACTTACTTGAGCGACTCTGGCAGCCTCTAGTAACTCATATGTTCCTACGACATTTGTTTGCAAAAAAACACCAGGACTTGAAATCGAACGATCCACATGAGTTTCAGCAGCAAAGTGAACGACTACATCTGCTTCAGTCATCAACTCAGTGACTAGCTGCTTATCATTAATCGATCCATGAACAAAACGATACGAAGGATGTGATGTTATAGATGACAAATTTGCTAGGTTGCCCGCATACGTGAGTACGTCAAGATTGATTACCTTGTCCTCAGAATGCTGTTTCAACCAATGCAAAATGAAGTTGGCGCCAATGAATCCAGCCCCGCCCGTTACAAGAAGAGTTCTACGCGCCATACAATTCCTATCTAATAGTACACATGATCTGCCACAGTCTGATCACGATTATAGAGGGAATGGGCTCTTATATGCAAGTCTATCTCTAAATACAGCGAGATTTTTCTACGGTAATTTGCTTCTTTTCAGCTCACCAACTCGTTGAAGCGCTTCCAACTGTTGTTGCAATCTACTCGACCTTCTTTGTTCATTTTTGTAAAGTTCATGAAAATATCCAACTGAGATTGCCAACGCTATTGTTAATACAGCGAGCACTAAAATAACTAGCCGATTTGGAAAAGGCCTTGGTAGTTCTGTTCTGAGTGATGTCTTCATATATTTATTGATGAAACAAGTGTCAATATCCCAATAATCTTCGTACTTGATCCTGGAAAAGCGCGGTGTCTCTGATGATGTACACCCACTGTCCTTCATACAAGCGCTCGGGTGGGTGAAATAAAACGCCATCGGGTTTGTCTGGAAAGACCGAGAGATTACTTCGTTTAAATGATATTGGTAATTGTGTTTCCAATGCTACTTTTGCGGTTGCAACTATCTCCGGTAAGGGAAGTTGTGACTCAAACTGCGACTTGTACAACCGTCCTAAATATTCAATAACTTGTGGATTTTTAAAGGTATTGAGCGAAAGTAACTTTTCAGCCAAGGCTGCAACGAGTTTTTGTTGTCTGGCAGCACGCGCCAGATCTGTTCCTTCAGCACCTTCTGCGTGCCTGCTGCGCGCAAACTGTAACGCTCGTCTCCCATCAAGAAGTTGTTCACCTTGGGAAAAAGTTACGGTTTCATAGAGTAAATTAGGGTTTGTTTCTTTTGTTACGTCAACATCAGATCGAGGAAATAATGGGTCGGAAAATGCCTGTTCAACTGTTACTTGCACTCCGCCAATAGAGTCAACTATGCTCGCAACGTTGTCAAGGGTAACAACCACTGTGTGATGAATTTCCAAACCAGTAATGTACTCTATCTCATCAGTAACAAACGATGGGGGGTCAATGTTTCTTTCAAGCGCAGTAGCATACAGCGCATTTATACGAATCTTTAATACATCAC
>CAZBMX010000050.1:0-6630 GCA_964493195.1 uncultured Pseudomonadales bacterium | reverse complement strand
CATTCGCATCACTCTCAGACGCAGCCCCAGCTTTTTCTGCCTGAGCCTTTTGCATTGCTTCGCCAATTTTCTGAGCTGAATCCATAGTCTCTTTGGTGGCGGCCTCAAGCGCATCTTTGGTGGCGTCATCTTTGCCTGCTAACTCCTTCAGTTTCGTGACGTTTTCTTCGATTGATTTTTTGGTGTCGGCATCGAGTTTATCGCCATACTCTTTGAGTTGCTTCTCGAGTTCAAATGCCACACTGTTGGCTTGATTGCGTGCTTCTACAAGTTCGCGTCTCACTTTATCCTCCGAGGCATGCTTCTCAGCATCTGCTTTCATTTTCTCAACTTCCTCGTCAGAGAGATTTGTTGAGTTTTGAATGCTAATCTTTTGCTCCTTGCCTGAGGTCTTGTCCTTGGCTGTGACGTTTAAGATACCATTCGAGTCAATGTCGAACGTGACCTCAACTTGCGGCGTACCGCGTGGTGCTGGTGGAATACCATCGAGCACAAATCGGCCCAGCGAACGATTGTCCGCTGCCATCTCACGCTCACCCTGAAGCACATTGATTTCCACTTGGGTTTGATTGTCTGCAGCCGTAGAAAACACCTGAGATTTACTGGTGGGAATAGTCGTGTTGCGTTCTATCAATGGTGTGCGTACGCCACCCAACGTTTCCAAACCGAGTGTCAGAGGGGTTACATCTAACAGCACAACATCGGAAACATCGCCGCCAATCACCCCTGCTTGAATCGCTGCGCCGAGTGCCACTACTTCATCAGGATTCACACCCTTATGCGGCTCTTTGCCAAAGAATTTTTTTACTTCTTCCTGAATTCTAGGCATGCGAGTCATACCACCCACCAACACCACGTCACCGATGTCACCTGGTTTCATGCCCGCATCCTTGAGCGCTTTCTTGACTGGCTCGAAGGATTTTTGCACCAAATCATCAACCAGCTCCTCATACTTAGCACGAGTAAGTGTCAAAGTGAGATGGAGTGGCTGGCCTTCATCACCTTGCGTAATAAAGGGTTGATTGATCTCGGTCTGTTGTGCGCTAGAAAGCTCGATTTTTGCCTTTTCTGCCGCGTCTTTAATGCGCTGCAGAGCCTGTGGATCTTTAGACAGGTCTTTGCCGTTCTCTTTTTTGAACTCCGCAATAATCCAGTCGATGATTTTGTTGTCAAAGTCGTCACCACCTAAAAATGTATCACCATTGGTGGCCTTGACCTCAAACACGCCATCTCCAATTTCAAGAACAGAAATATCAAAGGTTCCACCGCCCAAGTCGTACACTGCGATGGTTTTGCTACCCTTTTTATCGAGGCCATACGCCAAAGCTGCGGCAGTCGGTTCATTGACTATGCGCTCCACTGTTAAACCGGCAATTTCACCCGCCTGCTTGGTAGCTTGGCGCTGTGAGTCGTCGAAGTACGCGGGAACAGTGATTACCGCACGGGTGACTGTTTGGCCAAGGTAACTTTCGGCATCGGCTTTTGCTTTACCTAAAATCTTGGCTGAAACTTCCTGAGGTGTCAACTTCTTGCCGTCAATTTCTACTACCGCCATGCCATCTTTGCCATCAGCAACAGTGTAGGCCACATGCTTGATCGCCTCTTTGACTGCCTTATCATTAAACTTTCGTCCCATAAAGCGTTTAACTGAGTTAACCGTTTTTTTTGAGTTCAAAACCATTTGGCGCTTAGCAACATCACCAACAATAATTTCATCACCTTTGAAGGAGACGATGGACGGGAACGTGTTGCGACCTTCTGCGGTAGGAATAATTTTGGCTGCTCCCGCCTCCATGACCGCGACAGCTGAGTTGGTAGTACCCAAATCAATACCTATGATTTTGCCTTGTGCTTTTGCTGCATCTGCCATAACTTCCTTTCGATATACTGTTGTCTTTTTGTTTATACCCCGATTAGTCTAACGCAGACATTTTAGCAGACTGAGTGTTTGACTGCTAGTGTCAATTTTTCTTCTTACCCTGCTTCTCTGGTGCTTCACCCAAAATAACCTTGGCGTGTTGAATCACTTCACCATACAGCGTAAAACCAGGACGAACTTCTGCGGTCACAGTCAAGCTGTCGCTATACTGCTCCACTGCTTCCATCTTCTGCACATCGAACTGCTGACCTATGGTGAGTACCTTCTGCACACCGTGCCGCTCGAGTGTCTGCCAAAACTGCTGTACCACCATATCAAGTCCTTTGTCGTTGACGAGTTGTGCTGCGCGGTTCAGGTGCTCAAGTGGCAATAGCATCTCAGTCATGAAGTCTTTTGTAGCCAACTTAGCCCAGCGTGACTGTTCCTCACGATTGCGCCTGATTAAGTTCTGGTAGTCGGCTAGCAGTCGCTGTTCCCGCGCTCTCGACTGCGCCAACTCCTCCTGCAGTTGAACTACAATATCATCTGAGTCGTGTTCTTCAGCCTTCTGTTCAAGTTCTGCTACTACGTCTACCTGCTCATCAGGGCGAATGGAATCGTCTGGCATAGTGTTTTTTCTAATGCAAGTTGTTACTCAACGATCTCAATAATGAGACCACGCATGTACTTCATCATTGGTATCAAGTAAGAATAGTCAAACCGGCAGGAACCAAAGATGCCTACATGACACATTTGGCCACGGACGGACACAGCCATGTGGATAACCCCAACTGGTGCCAAAAATTTATTGCTTAATTCTTGACCATAAATCACTTGGACGGGATTCTCCCCTGCAGCGGAATCAAAAATCTCTGCCAGTTGCTGCGCTTCTTCGATCATCTCCAACAAATTGCGCATAACTTGTATGTCATAAAATTCTGGCATCTGCAATAAATTGGCGTAACCTGCATGATACAGTCGCTGAGGATCAACCATTGTGACTGCAAGTGCATGCGACTTATCTGCTAAAACTTTGGTTATTTGCTGCCAGAGTTGATCAACTTCTTTGCGCGAGTTCCAAATTTTTTCTTTGGCTGAAACTTCATCTGCTACAGAGAGCTCTTTTTCCTTCATCAGCTCGTTGACATAGAGCTTGAGCGCTAGAGGAGTTGGAGACCGACCAGAACTTGTGTGCGACTTGGAAAGATATCCTTGCTTGGTCAAATAGACCATCTCGTTGCGAATTGTGGCTGGCGAGACACCAATGCTAAACTTTTTGTCTATGGTGTCAGAACCCACGGGCTCAGCAGTGTTGATAAACTCTTCGATTATTGCCCTAAGAATTTGAACCTGTCGCGCAGTTAGATCGATCATATTAGCAATGATATAGTGTGAGTGCTAAGATGTCAATGCAAAAACAATCCTTACCCTAGACATTTCCTCCATAATTCTGCATACTTTCCCCAATGCCAGTCCCAACTGCAATTGCACTTAAGCGTCGCGGGCGCCGTATGAAACTCATCTTCCAGGGAAGCGTGATTTTTGTATTGGTGGCGGTTGCTATAGTGGGTGCGTTTCAACTTGACGTCGTACGTGAATACTTTTCCCGCGCAAGTGGTGAACCAGCAAATATCGTTATCGATACCAAATTTGTCGTAGGCCCTATGCCGCGCCCATGGCGAAACTTGGCACAAGGTGGAGAAGGTCATGACTGGCTGCTACAGCCACTTGCCCCTCAAGTCAAAGCAATTAACACCGAGTATGTGCGACTCGATCACATCTATGACTTCTATGATATTGTGCAAGGCTCTTCAGGCAACCTAACGTTTAACTTCTCGAAACTTGACCCGGTGCTTGATGGCATTATAGCTTCTGGTGCAAAACCATATATTGCACTTTCATACATGCCCCCAGCCATCAGCTCTGGCGACATAATCTCTACCCCTAGAAACTGGAGCGAGTGGCAGTTAACAGTACAAAAAACCGTTGAGCACATCAGCGGCACGCGCGGTATCTCCGACGTGTATTACGAAGTATGGAATGAGCCTGACCTCTTTGGGGGATTTAAGTACTATGGCGATAAAAACTACTTAACGCTCTACACGTATTCAGCCCAGGGTGCTGCAAATGCCAGAGGAGTTCGACCATTCAAGATTGGCGGCCCTGCGATTACAGCCTTGTATAAAAACTGGATCGAAGCGCTGGCGAAGCACGTCCTACGTAACAACCTGAGGTTGGAGTTCATTTCATGGCATCGCTACAGCATGGACATTGATGATTATGTAGATGATGCCGTCAATGCGCAAACTTGGTTGCAGCAATACCCCCAATTAGCAGCTGCTGAACTGCACATAACTGAGTGGGGACACGATAGCAAAAATCATTCCGGATACGATGGCGCGCTTGGTGCAGCCCACACTGTAGCGGGAAGCATTGAAATGGCTGGGCGGATTGATCGAGCATTTGTATTTGAAATTCAAGACGGAAAGGACCCTGCAGGCCAAGCAATGTGGGGTCGTTGGGGTCTATTTACCCATAAGGACGCTGGTGCACAGGCCAAACCGCGGTATCGCGGGCTGCAGATGCTTGAACGTCTCGGCGGAGAGCGACTGCAACTCCTGGGCAAAGGCAGTTGGGTGAAAGCTATTGCGTCTTTAGATTTAGAGGAGAACGTGAGTGTTGTATTGGCAAATTATGACCAATACGGCCGTAATATTGAACAAGTCCCAATCACATTCACGAACATTTTGCCTGGTTCATTTACCATAACTAAACAGCTCTCGAATGGTCAGCAATTTACAGAAACCGTTGCAACATCGGCAGCTCAACTACAAACAACCTTGACAATGCCTGCCAACACGTATGGGTTTGTGAGACTTGTGCGGGAACAGTAGACCTACAGTTGACTCGCCATAAACTCGAGCATTTTCTCTTGAAACGTTTTTTTTGAGAATCGCAGTGCACTTTGGTGTATTTGATTCGCATTGAGCGACAAACTCTCAAGCCGTTTGACCGCATCCAATAACGACTCAACCGTTAATGAGTCAAAAAACACCCCTGTTTTATTCTCAATAATCGACTCGAGTGGACCACCAGATCGATGCGCAATAACCGGCACGCCATATGCCATTGCTTCCACTGGCACAATTCCAAAATCCTCATCTTCGGCTGGAAAAAACAAAGCTTTTGCCCCGGCATATACGGCGGCAAGTTCGGCATCACTGACTTCGCCCAAAAATTCTACAGTGGCACCAGCGCGTTGTTTGAGATATTCCAAACCTTTGCCCGTTCCTACAACCTTCAGCGGTATGTGCAATCGGTTTGCCACCTCAATCGCTAAATCAATGTGTTTGCTCTGTGCAATCCTGCCAACAGACAAATAGTACTGTCGCTTACTCAGTGGCACCTTTGGTTCTGTTTCTGGTACATCAACGGGTGGGTATATCACCGTTGAATTGCGCCGATAAAACTTGCTAATCCGGCGCTGCGTCTCCTTTGAGTTTGCAATAAAGTGATCGACACCTTGGGCAATGTGCCAATCACGCACACGCAAATAGTGGTTAATGAGCGTACCAGCGAATCGTGTGACCGGATTACGCTTCCAATCAGTCATTGTGGTGTAACCATAGAGTGATCGAGCTGGCGTGTGACAGTAGCATACATGTGTACCATTTGGTACTCGCACCGCCTTGGAGAAATATGCATTACTCGACGAGATTACTAGATCATACTCAGACAAATCAAAATCAGAAAAATACTCAGGCGCCCAGATCCGAAGCGGTGAAAACAACTTTTTATAGAATGGAAACTTGGTCAACCAGCTCTCACGGATATCCCAGTCAGCAAACCGTTGCCAATGCACACCCATTACCTGAGAATCTGTGAACGCAACATAGACTGGAGCGGTTGGAAATAGCTCATGCAGTGCTTCCAGCACGCGCTCGGCACCCCCATACTCGCGCAAGTAGTCATGTGCTAGGGCAATTTTGATTGTTCGCAATTTTTTTGGTATTGTCACAGACATACAGACTTAAACTTAAAATAGTGCTTCCTGTACTGATAGTTCGAACTGATCTTTGGGCAGTAAGGAAACTAGTGAGCGAAACTCAAGCTCTTCAAACCGCGCTGCAACCTGAGCCTTGTCGTAGGAACGCAATAGACAATCCTCCAGTGAGAACTCAATTGGTACATCGCGCTGAATACGCGCCAAGTTCTGGCTGAGGTACGCTTGTTCTTTATCAGTAATCAGTTTTTGCATTAATCCAGGTTTAAATATGCTCTCGTGCTGTTGGCGCACTGCCTCATTCTCCAGCGCAGCATAAACTCCATCCAAAGAGTCAAATGTTGAAATAAGCACAACAGCAGTTTTTTGTCCTACCCCTGTAACCCCGGGTATGTTGTCTGAGGGATCGCCCATCAGTGCCTTCAAGTCTACAATCTGATCTGGTCGAACGCCCATTTTTTTAAACACTCCATCAGCATCATACTCTACATCATGGGTTTGCACCCCTTTGCGTACTGAACGAGCTGGTATCCAAACCGTTATCTGATCGTCAACTAGCTGAAACAAATCTTTGTCACCCGTCACAATAGTAGAAAACACCTCTGGTTGCTCATGCAGTTGCAAAGTAATCGTTCCAATCAGGTCGTCTGCCTCATAACCTTGCAAGGAAAACTGTGGTATGTTCATGGTCGTCACCAAATCTTTGATGATTTGAATCTGGGGCACTAGATCATCAGGCATAGCTGGTCGGTGTGCTTTATACTCAGCA
>CAZBMX010000049.1:0-6732 GCA_964493195.1 uncultured Pseudomonadales bacterium | reverse complement strand
CATCCGCTCCACTGCTTGATCTGGCAGCGTGGTGAGCACCCGTTCCTCCCCATCTTTGGTGGTGAGAATGAGGCTGTTGGTTTCTGGGTCGATGGTGACAGTTTTGTCTCGCAAAGCGGCGCGAATGCCGCGGCTCTCTAGGTTGAGCTCTTGGCCGTCAGGGCCAATGTTGTTGCGTAGCTCCAACCGCTCTTCTTCGCGCTCCTGGCGCTCTTGCTTTTGCTCTTCGTAGAATAACTGGCGTTGTTTCCGCTCGGCTGGGGTGAGTTTGCTCAGCTCGAGTTCACGCAGTTTTTCTTGTTCTTCTACTTGGCGTTTGAGCTCTTCTACCGAACTTTCAGTGTTATTAGCACGTCGCTTGGCCATTTCTAGGCGTCTCTGTTCTTCGGTTTGGCGGGCAGGGAGGTTGAGGCGCAAGCGATCGGTTTCTTCCGACTCGAGGACTTGTTTGCCAGAACCTCTTCTGCGTATGGTTTCAACTTCTAGCCTGTCTTGATTAGATCGAATGCGTATTTCTTGTTTTTGTGCGGGAGCAATTACTTTTTGAGGGCTTGCGTCACGTCTAGTCTCTGACTCTTGCTCTGACGAATCATCGTCTTCATCTTCATTTTCATCCTCAACTTCATTTTCATCTTCATCCTGATCTTCAGCCTCATCATCATCGTCTTCTCCCAACACGTTGTCTGAGTACCATTCAATTGAACCATCAGGCGTGATGGAAATATCGAGCGCGTGGACGGTAACTGGACTCACAAGGAGGCACAGGACGAGTATGGCGGGAAGAATGAAAAACGGTTGCTTCATAGTGATTTCATGTAGTGAATACTTCTTACCATGATGACAGATTCGCTCTGATGGTGCAAGTTTGTCTCCGTTATTGTGCGGTATACTACACTGGTGACTGAAGGTCGTTGGACTGCTATTCGCTTAAGCATTATTGGTTTTTGCATCGGATTAAACGTGATCTTGGGTGCCTATTTTTTTGTGCAAGCCGGCAAGGCTTTGCCATCATGGGCGGTCGAGTTCTTATACCGGGTTGGTTTCGTCAAGGATCGACAGTCTGCTGAAGAGCTGAGTCATCCGGTCAAATCAGAACCCGATCTGTCCGATGACGGCATTATTGCGCACATAAATGAAGCACGGGTTGAAGAAGGAGTGCCAGTGCTTTCCGGCCAACCACTGTTGACTTCAGCAGCTTACGCGCTCAAACAGGAACTTGCCCAGCATGAGTACGATCAAGAAAAGACGAATGTCACCAAAGTCCTAGAATCTGCACTAAAGACAGCCAAGTATAACTACGAGTGGGTGAGCCAACATACGCTTGTTGGCCCATTTTATACGGCTGCAACTACGCAGGCGATTCTCGATTCGGATGATCAGCGCGCTGCAGTGTTTGAGCCCGACTTTACTGAAATTGGTGTGGCTACTGAAATTGTCGACCATCCCACGCTGGGAAAAATTGGCGTAACCGTTTTGCTGTTTGCCAAGCCAGCACCTGTGCGTGGTAGTGTGCAGCAAAAAATCTCTGCAGCCACGCCAAAACCGTTGGTTTTTCCACCCATTGCAGACAGTGAAGTAGTGCAAGCGCTTAATCAGTATCGGTCCTCTCACAACGTGCACCAGCTGGTCGAGCACCAAGCGCTGTGTCGTTACGCCGAAAAACGGGTGGCAGATTTGGTTGCATTTGGCGGTTTAGATGATCACGCAGGATTCAAACAGGACTTTGCCGATCCAGAGCGTCCACCAGAGATCTTGAAAGATTACCCAGGATTACGGATTGGCGAAAACTTGGCCTACCAACACTGCAAAAACATGCAAACGGGTGATTCGTTTATCGCTCAGACAGGCGCAGCACTGATCGAATGGTGTTTTGACTCATCGACCAAAGGTCACCGCGAGGCGCAGTTGGATCCACGGTACAACAATGTGTGCGTGCGGCATAGTCAGGGGTATTTTGTGGTGGAGTTCGGAGAATAACCAAACTTTCCCATTGAGGAGAGAATGAAGCCTCCAAGTTGGCGTTCTTGCTCAGTGAGTCTTCAGGTTCCTCTCCTCAATGGGAAAGTTTGTCTTGGAGAGTGAGTACTTCAGCCAATTGTTTTCCATATTCGGGGTGGTTTTGGCCTACTATTAAATTTGCTCGCAGCCAGCCGATGGGGTCGCCGCCATCTAGATATTGGCCACTGGGAGTGTGAATGACGACTTTTTCTGATCGGGCAATGTTGGTGATGGTGTCAGTGATATAGAGTTCGCCAGATTTTGAATCTACGGGTTGTTGAGCAATCAAGTCCAGCACTGTGGGAGTAAAAATATACTTACTGATGTTGGCCAGGTCTGAAGGTGCTGTACCGGGAGCCGGTTTTTCGACCAGATTCTTGAGAAAACGATGACCGTTCTCTTGGGTGATTTCAGCAATGCCGTACTTGTGCAGCGACTCGGGTTCTTTTTTGATGCACGTAGCCAGTGCTGAGGCACCAGATGCGGCAAACAACTCGATCATCGCTTTTGCTTCTGAGGTAGCATCGGTGTTGAAGATAAAGTCATCGCCCATAAATACCAAAAATGCGTCTTCATTCTTGATGTGCTTTGCAGCTAGCCGCACAGGCACAGCAGTGCCGTATTGATCAGACATGGACTGGGTAACAAACTGAAATCGTACGTCATATGCTGGGCGGGTAAACTGCTCAAGTTTTTCATACTTACCCATTTTCTTGAGGTATTCCGTGAGTTGGTCAAACTGTGTGTAATAGTCGCGAACCATGTCGTGGCCTTCCTTTACCACAAACACAATTTCTTCGATGCCCGCTTTGACACAGTCCTCCACCACGTAGTCAATCAGTGGCCGATTCAAGATTGGCAGCATTTCTTTTTGAATGGTTTTGGTGATGGGTAAGAAGCGCGTGCCGAAGCCTGCACAGGCAATTACTGCTTTTCGTATGTTCATTGTGATCCTTTTTTTCGCGAATCAAGATAGCGCATTATATGAGTATAGTGATCAAAAGCAAAGTCTGATTCTGGCGGAAGTTTTTCTAGTGGCACCCAGAGTTGTTCAGTCGATTCATTGTCTGGTTGGCCAATCTGTTTTGTGGCGATCGCAGTGTAGACGAAGGCAATGTTTTGTCGCTTGTTATTTTTGCGCGGTCCATCCAGGATTACCAGTAACTGCAGGTCAGTCAGCTGGTAGCCTGTCTCTTCCAGCACCTCACGTGCTGCGGCTTGGGCGCAGCTTTCATCCAAGTCTACGTATCCACCTACAACTGCAAGTTTTCCGCCTTCAATCAAACGTGGTGCCCGGCGGACTAATAGTACGGCATCACGATCTGCATTCAGTAGTACAACGTCCACAACCACGTGTCGTAAGTGTGCATTGGCACCGTCTTCAAATTGACAACGAATCATATGTTCTTTTTTCAGTAACTACTCTATGATACTGCATACCATGCCAGAGTCTATCGGAACAGTCAACTTACACAGTGAAGGAAGAGACGAGGAGCTGCGGCTGCAGGAGAACTGGACTGCTGATCAGCAACAACAGATTATTGCTTTGACGCAAAAAGACAGTCAAATTTGTTTACTCACTGACGACCCGAGTCGATTTTCAGATCAATCGACGCTCGAAACCTGGTTGGCCAAACGCAAACGGTTTCTCTATGTTTTGCTTGATACGTCTGAGCATGTTGTCGGATCTGCCTGGATTAGTGCCAAGCGGTGCGAGAATCCGCATATTCTGGAAACATTTGGATTTACGTTTGCAATTAGATTGTATGGCAAGGCGCGAGGCGCTGGATTAGCGGTGCCAGTGTTGCGCATGGTATTCGATCATTTTATGCAAACCGCAGCGTATCAGGAGAGTAGTTCCCCAGGATTTTGGTTGCGGACAAAAGTTGGTAACATACCAGCGTACCGCACCTATGCAAAGTTTGGGTTTACCACTGCCGAACAAGACGATCAGTATGTTTGGATGACGTGGATGCCGGCAACTACTTGAGTATGCCAACCGCTTTGCCAACTTTGGTTGCTGCCTGCACAAACGCATCAAGCTCCGCAACCGATTGCTGTGCGTTCAGCTGCACCCGTATCTCATCTTTGCCTTTGGGCACAACTGGATAGTTGATGCTGGTCACGATGAAGCCCGCGCCAAACATGCCGTGCATGAAGGCTTGGGCTTTTTGAGCGTCACCAATTAGCAAAGGTTGAATAGGGTGAATTGACTCAGCCGCAAAGGTGAACCCGTTTTTTGTCATGGCTGCTTTGAAGTGTTTGATGAGCTCAGCTAGATGACTCATCAACTTTTTACCTTCCGCGCTGTCTACCAGCTGAACAGAAGCCAGAGCAGCGCCTGCAGTGCCTGGTGAGATCGAGTTGGAGTAAATATATGTAGCCGCAGATTCGCGCAGGTAGTCGATGACTACTTGATCAGCAACCACGTATCCGCCGTCTGCGCCAAAACCTTTGCCCATCGTACCGATCAGTACATCCGCGCGACCGCCACTTGCTTCCTCCGTGCCACGCCCGGTGGAGCCAAACGCAGCCACTCCATGCGCGTCATCGACAATGAGTAGCACACCCTCAGTAAACTGGGCGTCGTGAGCAACACAGACTTCGGCTAACGTCTTGAGATCCTGGTACTCACCGAGCATGCTGAACACTCCGTCGGTTACCACTAACACGCGGTCAAACTTGCCGGCGTTCGCATCGAGGATCGCCCCAACTTCGGCTGGTTTCATGTGCGGGAAAATTGTTTTCTGCTCGGCGGTCAGGCCGGCAACCCGCACGCCGTCGATAATGCTGCGGTGATTGAGCTCGTCAGAAATAATGAGTGTGTTGCCAGATACTAGCGAGTCTTTATTCTGGCCCTTAGCTAGACTGAACAATACCGCCATGTTGGTTGCAAAGGCGGAAGAAAAGATCATGGCGTCGTCGCGGCCGTGGAACTTGGCCAGTGCTTCTTCCAGATCTCGATGCACTTTGAGTGATCCGGAAATGAAACGAACAGCACCAGGGCCAGCGCCGTACTTTTGTGAGGCCTGATGTTCCGCCTCTTTGATTTGGGGTAGATGCCGCAGGCCAAGGTAGTCGTTAGAGTTGAAGATTGCATACTCTTTGCCGCCTACAATTGCCTTGGGATTTTTACCTGTGCTGAAACCCTCGATGATGCGCTCGTTGCGCTTGGTGACTTTGGCTGCGTCGATGCGATTAACTTCTGATTGTAGGGTTTGAAAAAAAGCTTGCTTTGGCATGGGGCCTTTCTATACAGCACGATTGGTTGCAGTGTAGCACCCGGGTGCGGAAAACAAAAGCCTCCCGGAAGGGAGGCTTTCAATTTCATCTACATCACAACCCTGTATGACTAAGGTGCGGGTGGAGGACCAATTTTGGTCATTACAACCTGTGCATCAGCTCTACATAATTCGACAATTTCCGCATTGGGTACGTGTGAGTTCCAAATTGGGTTAACCCCCATGCGATAGGTACCAGTCTTGAATGTGTGGATGCTGTTGAGCTCTGTGCTTGTGACTTTGCACACCCCTCCACTGCAACTTCCTGCGCCACTACCGTTTACTTTGGGAACAATCAAGTAGTAATCTGAAGCAGCAGTGTGCCATGTATCAGCTGCATTATCTAGGCGGACAACGTAGCGATTAATTGTCTTTCCCAGCAAGTCTTTGGCTTGCTTGAACTCAAAGACAAAGTTGCTGCCGGATTCGTAACCCTTGAGTCCTGTTGCTGTAGCAGAGGTGCCGAAATCAAAGCCTGCTTTTGGTGTGCCTGCTGGCAAATCGAGGACTTTGCACAGTTCAAAGGCGAATGTGTCAGTGCATTGGACTCCTGGATTTCCGATGCGCTTGAAGGCGAAATCATGGTCTTTGGAGTTAGCAGTCAGGCGAGTCGTGAACCTGTCACTATCTGTTGAAAGTGTCATGGAATACTTGCCTTGTGCATTCGTTTTTGCACGGACCAACACATTTTGTGGCTGGGCAGCATATCCCCAGAATGTAACTACTGGAACGTTAGCCACAGGCTGGTTATTGAGTGTACACACTACGGAGCCAGTTATAGTTCGAGATACTACTGGGGTTGGAGCAGGATTGCTGCCACCACCGCCGGTGTTTCCACCACCACTGCCGCTGCCACCACCGCCTGTGTTTCCACCACCATTACCACCGGTTCCACCGCCTGAACCACCACCATTTGGCGGAACTGGTGTGGGAAAGCCACCAGATGCTGGTCGAGTACAGATTCCAGCATCGCCGACACATTTGCGGGTTACGTCTCGTCTACATCCCTGTTGTGTCGAACACATTGCCAAATTTTGTTTGAATGTCTCACAACCTAATGCATTTCCCCTACAGACGACGGGGTTAGCTGCATTTCCGGGAGCAACAAAACACCCTTTCTGATTCTGACATGGGGCGGGATTGTTAGCAGTGATAAATATTCCGTGACACGGTGTTACCGTCCCAGTACATGACTCACTCGTAATTTCGGATCGGCATCCGGGAACAGCTCCCTTTGCGCAGTCTCCGGAATCACTTTGTTCACAAGTGTACTTGGCTGGCACCCATCTGCATCCCACAAACTTGCAAGTTGTTTGATTGTTGTTGTAGTTGCCACAATTAACTTCTGCCGCCTGTTGCCTCAGGTCACTAGATTTGCTGACCAACATTCTGGCAGCAGCTGCTCCCATAATCAACACGACGAGCATTGCCACTGTCATGAACACTCTCATGC
>CAZBMX010000048.1:0-7002 GCA_964493195.1 uncultured Pseudomonadales bacterium | reverse complement strand
TGGGTGAGCTCTGCTTGGGTGAATGTCCGAGTAACCTGCAGATTCTGCCAGTTGTCTGCAATTTGTCCTGTTGCTTTCTTTTCGCCGTATTCGGTACTGCCCAAGTCCTCATATTTTCCAATCCGCAAGGCCGGCGTACCCCAACTGTTGCCTGCAGTTGTCACCCGAACCCAGCTAGAAAAGGTGTACGCAACACCTGGAGTCAATTTGCTGGAAATGTTTTGCGACGTATAGGCATCTACACCAGTTAGCACAGCCGCCTGTCCACCAGATTTAACATTGGTGGCAATTGTGGAGAGTGCGGCTCCCGCATTTTTCCAATTCGCCAAACTCGTCGCTTCAAAATCTGGATCTGCCAGCACTCCCGTTGTTGGAGTCGGATTCTCAGTGGTTGTTGCAAAAGCGACTTTAAGATTAACCACGCTGGTCAAACCATCGGTTGTCGTAGTACCTTGCAGCACCACATTCGTATCAGTCGTTTCAGATTGTCGGCTTGGATCAAAAATAAATGAGATGTTTGAGGTCTGCGCTTTGAGAGGAACGAAAGTCAAGTTTGCCAGCACCAGTGGTGCGGTTGATTGATGCGCTGCTGTTTGCGCCAACTGTTTGGCATCGTATGTCAGAGCACTAAACTGAATCACTCCAGATTGATTTGCGTAAGAAACCACTCGCTGCGCATCAAAGTCGTTGGCTGTGGTGAGCGGTGCAAACGTTTTAAATGAGCTTGTCTGCGGCGCTGTTGCATCAATGGCAGAGAGTTTGAGATAGGTTGGGTCGAAGTACACCATGACATCAACGCCATCGATTGCACTTCCACTCGACTGGAGGGTAATCGGCACCGTAAATGGTGTATTCAAAGTTGCAGTCACAGCAGTTGGTAGCTGCAAGCTATTATTTGGGGTAGCCGCCAAGCCAAAAAAATTAGTTTTCACTCCAGTGATCCAAACCAGACCAACCAGCACAGCAGCCAGGCCTAAGTGCATGGCTTTATCTCGACTTACTAGTTTGGCTATTCTTGATTTCAGCTGCATATGTTTACTCGAATACTAACTGATCTGGGCTACTCAGTACCAACTCAGGCTCCCTGCCAGCAGGCCAATACAAACTCAGCGTCCCCGTTATCCGTACTGTCTTACCGATCCAACTGAGTGGGTCACTATCAAACTTGGCAATATCTTCTGCAAACACCCGAACCAACAGTGTTTTGTTCGGCTCTACGTTGCCCACATCACCCAGTGTCAGGTACACTGCCTTCGGCAGATGGCTTTGACCGGATCTGACGACGCCACGAACGGTCACAGTTTTATCAATGTAGTTACTGACTTCAGATGGTTGAATGGTGGCAACGGGCTCGAGTGACCGTACCGCAGCTTCGGCTGATTCAAAATCAGTACCCAAGACCGCACCTTGCTCGCTGCTTGATTGCGCATCCACCAGCGCAACTTGAGTTGTTTGATCGGTCTCGCTCAGCGGGCTGCCTGAGGTCAATGCCATCAAACCGCCGTCTTCTGTTTTGACCAGCACTAAGTTACCACTGGTGATGGTAAACGCTGTACTGCCTGAGTTATTGTCGTTGTGATACTCGTAGAAGCCTGGTGGGAAACCACGCTGATCACCATACGCATACAGGCCAGCACTACAGTAGCGAGAGTTACTAAATGGACAGTTGGAGGGTCCCCATGATGTACCTGAGCCTCCTGGGAAAATCTGTGGATTGCACTGTGTGTTTTCAGGCGGGCAGTAGACTTGGCGCCAAATAATGTACGGCGCACTTTGTGTTTTAATCGGATTGGCGAACGTCAAACCGAGGGCACTACTGCGATCCACAATTGTTTCCGCTTCAGCCACCACCCAGTGGTTATGGAAAATCGTGTTGCCAGACATAGTCAGATATAGCATCTCATCGGTTTGAATGTCTGGATATTTGATAAAGCGCATGTCGCCTGCCTGATATCCAGCAACAGTGTTACCATCAAGCACCATTTCGCCCATCGTAGCGTCTTCGCGACTATCACACCAAGAAGTTCCTTGGCAGGTCAAACCATTGCGGAAAATCATGTAGGCAACTTCTTTGCCGTCCACTACCCGTACCACCGGCTGTGGTCCCATTGGCAAGTAGCCACCATCGCCTGCGCCACCATTGCCAACCGCTGGAGTAAATGCTGTTGTGCCGGTGTCCAAGTTCAGAGCAAATAATGACTGATCCTTGGGATTTGCTTGTAAATAGCTGCGAATTTCTGCATTAGTGTATGGATAGATATGATTAGTACCTGGCCCATTCCACAGCGTCTGCCACTCCAAGCGGTAGCGGATGAACACAACCCCGTGTTGTTCTGCAATGACTGGCCAGCCATTGACGGCCTCGGTCAAATTTAGGGAAGCATCGGCCACCGTGTAGTCTCGAACTGTTGGCTTAGTTCGCCAGTTGCGCACTCCAGAGCCTGCGTTGAGTGCGTGAACATACAAATCTTTAGTAACAACCAACACTGTTCCGCGACTAACTGAGTATGAGGCTGGAGTTACCACTGGCGATGAAGCAGCGTAGCTCCATTTTTTGGCCAACGTTCCTGCGTCCAGTGCATACACCGTACCATTCATAGAACCAACATACAAAGCATTAGTCTGTGCCACGTACAGTGGAGACACTGAAAGCGCCCCATCGGCCACAAATACAGCTTGGGTTGCACCAGTGTCGGCTGCCAATTTATAGACCGAACCATTTTCAGATGCCACAAATAAGCTGCCATTCACATATGCTGGTGTTGAAATAATCGATCCAATACCAGATTTGCTCCACACCACTGCTCCGGTATTTGCTGCCAGCGCATACACGCTATTGGCTGCCACCATGTAAACCCTACCGCCTCCGGTGATTGGCTGAACCATGTCAGGAACTGCTAAATGAGAAGCCTGCTTCTTGCCATTGCTGTCTGCGCCATTCCACTGCCACAAGTACTTCCATGGTGTCTGAATCGCCTGTGCAGTGTAACTAGTGCGCTGCGGATCATGACCAAACTGCGACCACTCAGTGTTGCTCTGCGTGCCTTCTCCTGGAACTGTGGTAGGCACAGGTGTCGGGGTCGCTGTGGGAATTGGACTTGCCTTGCTCGTGTCTGGTGTTGGGCTCGGAACTATCTCTGGCAACTCGTGTTTAACCACGGCAAAATCAAACGCATTAACCACGGTATCTCGGTACTGGTCACTGCCACCCACAGCTGCGCCAAACCAACTCGGCAGCAGTGCTGAAACGTCAGCCAAAGTAACCTGCCCATCTTGATTTACATCGCCATTCGCAATCAGGATTGGCGAGGGACTGGGTGCAGCAGACGGTTGCGAAGAAGCAATCGGTGTTGGTGCGGGAGTTTGTGCATCGGGCAATGTACCAGATGCTGGCACAATTTTTGCCGCCGCAGATTTGCTCAAGTTGGTAACGGCAATGGTGATCACACCATTAGTTGGCGTCTGCTGTGCTGAACTAATTGTTTGTCCAGTATGTGTATCAATAACAGTAACCTGGTATGTTTGTGTTGATAACCCTGGAATTGTTACTGAACCACTGACGGGTGCAGGGCTACTGCTAAACGTTGCCCACCGATACTCACGATTTTGAATAAATGCGTAGGCTGCTAAACTGTCTGCGCGACGCATGGCGTACACTCTGAGTGCTGGCGCTGTTGATCCAACTGTTTGTGCTGTATACCCACTTGGGGCATCGGCTGCAGTCATCAAATAGACAAACTTGCTAGCAGCGTAGTTGATGCCAGCAAAAAACTGGCTGGCGATTTTCTTATGTGCCAGTCGCTGTGCTGTGGTGGCGGCATCTTCCTCGTTCCAATACCAATCAAGTGGCGTAGTTCCCAGTGGTGAAAACAATCCCGCCCACATGGAAGTATGCAAAAATCTAATCCGTGCCTCGCCATTTGCAATGTCAGGATTAATTTCATTCCAGTTTGCAGTTCCCACATCAAGCTCGCCCCAAATCCATGGTTTTTTAGCTCCACTCCAAGTGGTGCCGTCTCCCAACCCAAGCCCGGAACAAAACCCTGCTGCAGTTGTGCCCTGCAAACACCAAGCCGTCTTGTATACGAAGTTGGCTTCATCTTCTCGCATCGCCGGTTCGTACCAACCCATCATGTAGTTGTGGTAGTTGGCAATGTCAAAGGCTGCTGATGACCAAAACGCAGGACTATATGCTTGGGAGCCTTGCGAGGTTGTGCGCAGATGCTGGTATGGATCAGTCGCTTTTTGATATGCGCCATACGTTTGGTAAAAACGATAAATTGCGTCAGTTGGCAATACGTGACCATGCTCATTCCAAGTTTCCCATGCCAGCAGAGAGGTTGAGTATCCCCACCGGGCAACTCGGTAGCGAAAACCACGTTTCCAGTAGTTCAAGTGCTCTGGATCATCGAACGCTCGATTAGTACCATGAATCGAGGCATCCCAAATCCAATATGGATCTTCGTGCTGATTCAGCTCAATATACACACCGTTCTGCTCAGCAGACTCCATGATCTTATCGAGCTCTAAGGCGCCTCGCTGATTGATCTGCGTTCCCTGTGGAATAGTAGCAAGATCAATTCGATTTTCCGGATTAAAATCATCGGGATAGTTGTACGCATCAAAGTGACCCTCAACTGTCAAACCATATCCATCATTTTGGTCCCAAATTCTAACCAGGTTCACCCCATTCAGACCAAACTGGGTAAACAGATTTTCGTAATCAAAACTCCGTTTGCCACAACACTTCCACCACTGTCTACCACTACCAATTGGTACAAAGCTCGATCCATTGGAGAACTGCATGAACCGCGAGTCAATGGGTGAAACAGAAACAAATCCTTTCGAGGTAGAGCTCGTAACGCTGAAGCTTAGTGGCGCACCTGTGGGATATTGCGTGGTGCCCTCTTTGTCCTGCACTCTAATAACGTAGGTGTAGTTCCCCACTTCGGTCGGGGCAAAGCGAACTTTCCATGATTTGGCTGTGCCTGGGGTCAGGGTGATGCCAGCAGCATAAGAGCCGCTCCTGGTGTACTCCTGATGATAAAATGCCGGCACTGTCTGCTGCTTGCCCGATGGGGCAGTAAAAATTACATCGACTGTAATGCCGTCTACGCCGTATGGAGAATTTCTGTTGGGATACTTTACAGGCGTATCCTGAGAATCGTAGAAATAGTATGGCAACAGCGAATTATCGGCGAATGTTTTAGAGAGTTGAAACGTGCTTTCAAACTTTTTGAACTGTCCCACAGACTGCGCAGCCGGCTGATTGGCCGTCACCACTGGAGTGGCAGCCCACACCTGCGTCGGTACAAACAACAACCCAAAAAGGCTAAACGCCAAACACGCCAGTAATCCAGTGATTCGTTTTTGCAAAGGTGGTTCTAAATAGTAGCACTCTGTAGCGTACAGCTTCTGGCACCAGCTTTACTGTGTGTAAAATCACAAAGTGTCACTCAACTTGTAAATTGCTAATCTTGCCTACATGAACACCTATTCAAACACCCGCATCACTAACCAAAACAACACGCCGCCCATACCCCAAAATGGAATTGCCAGCAGGCTCGTATAGGTACCCAGTGAGTATTTGTAGTATCGCCACATCCGATGACCCAGAATTCTATGAAACACCAACCCCAAAAACCATTCTGCTGCAGTACCCAGCAAGCAGAACAATAAAAATAAGTAAATCAGTGAAAAACCAACCTCAGAGAATGCGATGAAAGTAGCAATGCTAGGAAACAGTAAAGAATAGAGGTAGCGGCCATGAGTGTAGTGATACGTTTTGTGTTTTTTGTGTCCCAACCGCTCCCAGAGCTGCATTGTTACTGCCTCCAGCAACAAACCGCCAAAGGCGAGGATGATAAAGAGGATAAGTAATTGCAGTGAGGACATTAGTACAGTATAGCAAGATTTGGTAAGTTTTATTTTCCAAGCCAACTGTTTTGCGATATACTTGTAGATATGTTTATTGCCAACTTACCAGTTCATCCCATGTATATCAAAAAAGAAGATGCACACGCATTCCTCAAGCAGCAACGTATGCGGTTTGGCATCGTAATTGGCAGTATGGGTGCGGTTGTTACAATCCTATTTTGGCAGGTGATACCCAAACTTACAGCAATGTACGCTGATTTGAATATATCTCTGCCAATGCAGACTCAGCTCCTGTTGCAGTTTTTACCAATTGGTGCGGGGCTATGTATAGCCAGTGCCATTTACCTCATTATGTCGTCACCCGACTACACGCTGCTTGAGCCGTTGCTTAAGAAATATAAAAAGGGTGAGATGATCAATGCAAATGAGTTCCCACTAAATCGGAAGTATGAGTTACTTCTGCTATTAATTATCGCAGTCACTGTTGGCGTTCTCGTTGTGAGTATTATTGCGCCGATTTATTCGCTGACTGAATCAGTGTAGGAATTCACTTTTTGCGATTTTTGAGAAGAGCTGCAATTGCCATGACCACAATAGCAACCGGGACTAGGATTTGGTAAGCATTTTCTATATTCATAGTTAAATCCTAACACAACTTGATACAGACTCAAATTGTTAGAAATCCCTCAACAATCATCTCCTCAGCCTGTCTACGTGACAACCCCCGACTCATCAAATAAAACAACTGCGATTCAGGAATCCTAGAAACACTAGCGGCATGCGAGCACTTCACATCGTCACTCAGAATTTCCAGTTCAGGCACAGCTTCAGCTTTAGCCTCATCTGACAACAGCAAAATACGCTCAGTTAAAAATGACTGCACGTCGGGGCACTGCTCATCAATTACAATTTTTCCGTAGAGACGCAGTTGGCTTTTATCGCGAGCTACTCCTCGGAACTCAGTTGTTGCTCTGGAGTGGGGAGCACGATGATGAATTATAATTGACACGTTCTGGATGACCGAACCTTCAGCTGAAAAAACACCAGAAATGACAGCTTCTGCACCAGGCGCATCCAACACCACTTCATATTCACCAGGACCAGGAATTACCACAGTACTGCGCT
>CAZBMX010000047.1:0-7021 GCA_964493195.1 uncultured Pseudomonadales bacterium | reverse complement strand
GCCAGCGCCATTGACAGCGTTTCGCCTTTTGCGCCTTTGCCGGCTAAAACGAATACGGGATACTTCATGGTAACTTTTGAACCCATATTGAAATCTGTCCAAACCATCTGACCTTCTTCCTCCACCCAAGCCCGTTTTGTCACCAAGTTGTAGACATTTTTATACCAGTTCTGCACGGTGGTGTATTGGCAGCGGGCTCCTTTTTTGACGAAGATTTCGACCACTGCGGAATGTAGGGAGCCGGTGGAAAAGCTTGGTGCGGTGCAGCCTTCGATGTAGTGGGCAGACGCCCCCTCGTCAATAATAATCAACGTCCGCTCAAACTGCCCAGCATTGGGTGAGTTAATCCGGAAGTACGTCTGCAGCGGCATCTTGACCTGCACACCCGGTGGTACATACACAAACGAGCCGCCTGACCAAACTGCAGTGTTAAGAGCAGAAAATTTGTTGTCGCCACTGGGAATGACTTTGCCAAAATACTCTTTGACTAAATCGGGGTGTTGACGCAGGGCATCGTCCATGGAGAGAAAAATCACGCCATCTTTGGCGAAGACTTCTTTGAGAGAGCCGTAGACCACCTCTGAGTCATATTGTGCCTTTACACCAGCCAAAACTGATCGCTCAGCTTCTGGAATCCCTAGCCGCTCAAACGTCTCCTTTACATCAGCCGGCACATCATCCCATGACTTCGCCACGGCATCTGTAGGACGCAAATAATAAGAAATTTTATCAAAATCTATTGCAGACAAATCAGCACCCCAAGGTGGCATTTGTTTAGCCAAAAACTGTTCGTACGCTATCTTGCGCAACTTCAACATCCACTCCGGCTCGCCTTTTAGTGCAGAAATTTCGTCCACTACTCCAGGACGTAGACCGGGCTTAGTGATGTGTGTGTACTTGTCGGTCGGGAACGAGTACCCATGCTCATAGGAATCGAGTCCTTGGGCTTCAAAATCAGTAGTATTTTTTTGTGCAAAACGAGCCATGATTTTTGAGTTTATTGAGCGACTTTTTTGAGTGCTAACTCAACTGCATCTTTGACAAATTTTCCTTTAAACAAATCAAAATCATAGTCGCCAACCTCAGCAAGCGAGACCCAAGCATGATCTGTATGCTCGTTACTCAGTTGCACCACCGGCTGCTCGGGCAGCGAAACCACCCAGGCGCAGATAATGCTAAAAACCTGCTTGTCAGCATCAAAAAAAGTGTTGAAGAGCACCAAGTTTTCTGGAACAAACGCAGCTGTGTCAATCACGATGCCTGTTTCCTCTAATACTTCCCGCGCCGCATCCGCTGCATACTGGCCAAATCCAGACTCAGTTGTATCTGGCCACTCACTGTTACCACCGGGCACGTCCCATTTCTCTGGTCTTGAGCTCGAGTCGGCGTCACGTTTGAGCAACAAAACTTTGCCATCAGCAACCAGTGCAACTTTCTGCAACAACTTGACATTCTCAGTTAATTGATGGGGGATTCGCTGTGGCATTACGACTCCTTTGTGTTAGTTTTGTCTGCATAACCAGTAGCTTCTATTTGCTCGGCCAGTTCTGCGCCGCCTGTTTGCACAACGTTGCCTTTGCGCATGATGTGGACGAAGTCAGGCTTGAGATACTTTAAAATTCTCTGATAATGCGTGATAACTAGTACGCCTGTGTTGTAGCGATCAATCACCGTGCGCACCCCTTGGGCTACTTTTTTGATAGCATCTACATCCAAACCTGAATCGGTTTCATCCAAAATTGCATATTTTGGTTCCAATACTGCCATTTGCACAATTTCGAGTTGCTTTTTCTCACCACCGCTGAAGCCTTCGTTCAATCCCCGAGCGAGCAACTCTGTGTTCACCTGCAGATCTTCCGCTAGACCGGTTAAATGTTTGCGAAACTGAATTACTTTGGCGAACAGTTTATTTGGTTGATCTTTGAATCGTGCCTGATGTGCAAGACGCAAAAAATTCTGCACCCGTACACCAGGAACCTCGACTGGATATTGAAATGCTAAAAACAAACCATGCTGCGCACGCTCATCCGGTGACATTGACAAAACATCCACACCATCCATCAACACCGACCCGCCAGTGACTACATAGTCTGGATGTCCCGCTAAAGTCGCAGCTGTGGTGGATTTACCTGAGCCATTGGGTCCCATTAGCACGTGGACTTCGCCCGGCTTTACCTTCAAAGACACATCGTGCAGAATTTGAGTTTCGGCGATACTGACGGCTAATTTCTTGAGGGTGAGTCCAGTTGGCATGAGGTAGTAGTATACCGTAGAATCACCTCTGAGAAAACCCGCATGAATATTCAGCGCCCGATAGATTTAATAGAATATTCATTGATTTAGTACCATTAACACCTCTTCCCGAATTCCTTTTAACGTATCAAGCTCTTTAACTTCCTCCGTCCCAAACCAGCCAATGCCATCCGTCTCGGCTTTGTTCTGAACAAACTCTGGGCCATCAATTAATTCAACTATATACACAAACGTAAAATGCTGTTCACACCCACGCGGCCACTTAGGACTCGGGTGAACAAGTGTTTGATCCTGACTTGCTAACCGTTCATCATAATTTTCCCGGCTGATCCAATGCAAATTGGCGTATCGGGGAACAGGCAGATACTCTGTATCCGTAGAGGGTGGTTGTCCAAGTGCTGTCACTGCCCGCACTCGCAACCCAGTTTCCTCGAATGTTTCCCGTTCAGCGCACTGGTGCGGCAACTCTCCTGCTTCCATGTGTCCTCCGGGACAGAGCCAAATGCCCAGTTTCTTGTGTTTGATTAAGAGCACTTTTCCCTGATGAATTGGCATGCCCGTAGCGGTCCAACAAAATCGAGGCGTAGTAACATCTGCTGGTTCGGCAATGTGCATGTCTGGCATAGTGGCGCACTCTCTCGTGCTCAAGATTTACAGCAATGACATCTGAATGCCTGCATCCTTCTTGGCCGCATAACTAAAATCAACTGGACATTCGATCAGCCGATTCCATTTATTTTTGAACTTAACAATACCCTTGTTCAACCCAAAGTCGTACACGTCCCGAGTCACGTGTACATCCTGCAAGCAGTAGTCGCGCAACTTATCCCACTCTTTGTTGTTGTAGTATTTGATGGCATCTAAACCATTGCCCGACTTGCCAACTCCCAGAGTTTCCTGCGCGACTGCATCCAACCCAATGCGATGTCCTGCGCTGTCTTTAATCCGTGTCAATAGATCGAGGGTGGGTATTTTGTAAATATCTGCGGAGTAGTACGGCACTAGTGTAGCCATATCAAAGCCATCAATGTTAAATCCAATCACCACATCAGCTCGCTCAAGGAGCGGAAACAGATTTGGCAGGTCGCGTTCGAAAAATCCTTGCATCTCCCCTTTGCCCGAAAATCCTTCACGCACGCAAACACCCACAAACGAAACACCGAGTTTTTCGGGAAAATATCCTCCTACTTCATCAAACGCATGTTTTGTTTCAACATCAAGCACAACCTGCAACATGGCAAGCACTTTCTAAGAGCACACACTTGAATCAACTTGCAGCAGCCAATCGGGCAGCCACCGTAGCCCAGTTTATCACGTTCCAGAACGCAGCAACATATTCAGGCCGTCGATTTTGATACTTCAAATAGTACGCGTGTTCCCAGACATCAAGTCCGAGCAACGGTGTGCCTTTGAGCTCACTAACGTCCATGAGAGGATTGTCTTGGTTGGGAGTTGAGCCAACTGTCAACTTGCCCTCGGCCACAACCAGCCAAGCCCAGCCAGAACCGAATCGTGTTGTAGCGGCAGCCTCAAACGCTTGTTTGAAAGCATCAAATGAACCAAAATCTCGGGTTATCGCCTCCGTCAGTGCTCCTTCAGGAGATCCTCCCTGCGCAGACAGACTTTCCCAAAATAGGCTGTGGTTGTAGTGTCCGCCGCCGTGATTGCGAACCGCAGCAGGATGTTTTGACACATTTGACAAGAGCGACTCGATCGTTTCTGTCTCGAGTGCTGTCCCTTTGACTGCTTCGTTCAACTTATCCACATACGTCTGGTGGTGCTTGGTGTGATGGATCTCCATCGTCTTGGCGTCAATGTGTGGCTCAAGCGCATCGTACGCGTATGGCAGCTGGGGTAGTGTGAACATAGTATCTTTCTGACGACTGGGTAGTCGCGTAGTTGTAGAACTGGCTGAAACCAAACCAATTATTTTTTACTATTGTTGCGGTCCATCACCTCGAGCAGTTCCTGCACCAGGTAGCCGACGAATGCATACACGAAGATCGCAAACAGGGTTGTAAACTCTAGCGTAAAGCCACCTCGCACCGACGGCGTGGGAAATGCGAGCAAGAATGGAGCCAAGAGCGGCTGGGTTGTTTCGTAGATCCAGCGCACGAAGCCGGCTTGTGGATTAGCGGCAAAAAGTTTCAGAACAAAACGGAACACCAACAAAATCTCGACTAAGCCAAACACAAATGTGGTAAGGTCGCGGAGAAGTTTGTCCATAAATCCTTTCCGTCGCTGCAAACAGCCATACACTTCGCCTACCTATACATACCATACCTGGAGTGTGTAGGTCAATTGCGTATAGTATTCGCTTAGTATCTCCCAGAGATTACAGTTGTTCACTGAAAATGATATGAGCCAAGTAAAATCGCTGCACTCACAACCACCTACCCAACAAATTCGTTTGTAATCCTAGCCAATTCCATCAACCGATCTCGGCTGGTTGTCTGCACTGCTGCTTTCGCCTGTGCTACTCCTGCTTGATCTTTTGGCAGAACAGGCCAAAACACTTCACCAAGCATAAATCCTTGGGCGCCACTTTCCAAAGCAGCACGTAGATCAGTTTTTGTCGCCTCATAGTTCAGCGAATGACTCGTCAGTATCCAAGGAATATCAAGATCTGCTGTTATGGTTGCAGCACTCAGAGGATCACCCAGGTACTCGATTGCCAACAAGTCACAGCTGCGTGCAAAATCGTGCACACTACGTAATTGGGTCTCACGCAACACAGTTGGCTCAGGAGGTTCGGAAAGCGGATGGAATACAAACAATTGCAACACGAAATCAATGCCTTGATAACGACAAAAATCAGCAATTTCTGCCACAAACTGCTGTTTTTTAAACGCCAATTCTTCGGTCGGATGATAGTATAGTGCAAGCTTCGCGACACCATAGTTATTGCGTACGTACTCTACTCCCCATCCTTCGGTTAAACGCGGTAGAGATAGTGGATCAACAGCTTCCATCTTCTGCTCAAGGCTAAACAATACTCCTCCATGTGTCTTCTGATCCAACGCGTTGTATGTATAGCCTGCATCCAGCACCACCCCAGATACATGTGCGAATAGTTCGGCAGCAGCGTCTCGGAGAAATTGATTAAACTCGATGCTTGGTGGTAGCGTTGGTTCAATTCCTGCTGCCGATGCTAAACCAAACACACTGTCGAACTCGAGCAATGTGTACTTCCTAGATGGCGACTGCAAGGCAGAAAGGGTCATCCATTCAGTATAAAGGTATGACTGACTGGGAGCAACTGCACGGGCAGTTATCACATCTCTACTCGTACTCAACCAAAAAGCCCCGCCATCGGCAGGGCTTTTCTTCGATTCAACTATAAACTTAATCGCGCTGACCACCCCGTGGTGGACCAAAACTGCGACGCTCGAATGAGCGTCCGCCTCGATCACCGCCACCGCGCCGATCTCCGCCACGACTGAAGCCGCCTCGACTACCGCGATCACCACCCCGGCCTCCGCCGAATCCACGGCCGCCTCGGTCACCACCGCGATCACCGCCACCGGCAGGGCGACTGGCTTTGCGCTCTTCTTCCTGCTCTTTAGTGAGCATGGAGAGACCGATCTTGCCGTCTTCTTTGATTTCAGAAATGCGCACATGAACTGCGTCGCCTACTTTGACCAACTCGGATGCGTCTGCGACGTACTCAGTTGCCATGTTGGACACGTGCACCAAGCCTTCGCGCTGCGGTAAGTACTCGACGAATGCGCCGTAGCTTTCAACGCGAGTCACGGTGCCGTCAAACTCTTCGCCCACTTCCATCACCCGCATCATATTAGTGACGATAGCAACTGCTTTATCAATCTTTTCTTGATCAGGTGAAGAAATGTTGACCAAACCGAGTGTCTTATCCTCGTTCTCGTCCACATTGATCTCAGCACCGGTGGACTCGATGATGCTCTTGATCATCTTGCCGCCTGGACCAATCAATTCACCAATACGATCGCCTGGAATAGTGACCTGGACAATCTTTGGTGCATATGGAGAAAGTTGTGTTCTTGGCTCAGCAATGCACTCGAGCATCTTGCCCAAAATATGCAAGCGACCAGTTCTGGCTTGCTCCAAGGCTTGCTCCAGAATCTCTCGGGTAATGCCTTTGAGTTTAATGTCCATCTGGATGGCAGTGATGCCTTCGGCAGTACCAGCGACCTTGAAGTCCATGTCACCGATGTGATCTTCCAGACCTTGGATGTCAGACAGAACTGCGTAGCGATCATCAAGTGTCATCAAACCCATAGCGATACCAGCGACTGGGCGCTTGAGCGGCACACCAGCGGCCATGAGCGACATGGTTGAACCACAGACAGATGCCTGGGACGTCGAACCGTTTGAGCTCATGATCTCCGATACCACGTGGATTGCGTAGGGGAACTCTGCTTGGCTAGGAATCATTGGCAGCAATGCGCGCTCTGCCAAGGCACCATGACCAATTTCGCGACGCTTAGGGGCGCCGAACCGACCAGCTTCACCAGAAGCATAGGGAGGCATGTTGTAGTGGTGCATGTAGTGACGGACTTCTTCACCTTCGATGCTCTCAATCACCTGACCGAGGGTCGGGTTACCGAGGGTTGTGATTGTCACAGCCTGAGTAGCACCACGCTTGAACATGGCTGAACCATGGGTGCGCGGGAAGACGTCCACTTCGCACCAGATTGGGCGAATTTCGTCGGTCTTGCGATCATCGGGGCGAACACCTTCGTCCACGATCATAACTCGGGCAAGTTTTTTGAATAAATACTGAATTGCA
>CAZBMX010000046.1:0-7162 GCA_964493195.1 uncultured Pseudomonadales bacterium | reverse complement strand
TTTCATCTTGTACATTGTGTTGATTGCGACATATATTTTTGGTTTTTGGGCATTCTCAATATTTGCCGCGCAGTTTAGCAGTTTGCTAGAGCTTGGTGGCAAGTTTGGGACACTCTCGCTTGGGTTCTATGGACTCAGTCTATTGCCAGGCATTCTGAAGCGTTTGCAGATTTTGCCGGTGACTCAGGTTTCATTGATGCTGTTTCGTCGGCAGTTTGGTATTTTGATGTTTCTGCTGGCAATTAACCACTCTGGTTATAGTTTGTTGTTTCCTGCAATTGCTCTGACGGGAGCATTGCCAACCTTATTTTCATTCCGAGAAGTATTGGGAACAATTGCTGAGTTGATTCTGTTTCCACTCTTTATTACGTCAAATGATTATGCTCAGAAAACATTGGGATCATGGTGGGGTACGGTGCACATGTTGACTTACATCGCATTGCTATTCATCTTTGGGCATGTCGTTTTGTTGGGGGGAGAATTGTTTGTTAAGTTTTTTGCTGGCGTGTTCCTCGGAGCTGAGATCTTTTCTTGGTTGGTGTATTGGAGAAGAAAATCAGTGCGCATGGGTGATGCAGCGTTTCAAGACAAAACTGCTGTGCAAAGTGGGACGGAAGAATTGGTATCTCAGACTACGAATACGACTCCCCCACCTATTTCGACTTGAATAGTTTTCTATCTCTTCACGACTTTGTAGTTGCAATTTGATATAATACGATACTGTTTTCAGACAATGGAGACAGTTCGCAGAATGCTAACAGGAAAGCTGTATGAGTAAGAATCCAAAAGAGGGAGTGCCACGTTGGCTTCCCATCAATAATTGCCATACTGGGAGAGTTGAAATCTCATTGCCCTTTCCAAGAAGAATTGACCAGGAAACTATTTTGATTGATGTAAAGAGACTGACATTGTTAATGAATCTAGCAGGCATAGATAAACTAACTGTATTTCCGCAGGACTTTGCAGCACAGCATCAAGCGAAAACACGAAGCGTTGGTCCTAATGGTACTGAACGCATTACAACTGCCCTGAGCGAAACTACCCCTGTAGCATCATCGATGCCAAGTGATACGGGTAGATCTTCTCAGAGATCAGCAAATTGGAGGGATGTTTTTCTGGGTGTTGATATGAATCAACTAGCTGAGTACGCTCGTGAACATGGTTCTGATTATGCTGATGCTACACCATATGCCGCTGCACTATCCAACATACTTTGTCGCTGTGTCGCGACTGAAGGAACTGACTTCTTGCTGAACTGGCTAAAATTCAGCCCTTCAGAAAAACTTGCTACTTCCTTAACAGGGTTCACCAACTTGGCATTGTTATCGAATTTAGCAGAAGGAAGCACAACAATGCTTGAATTCATATACAGTGAAATACTGTATCTCATTTCCATGAGAGTGATTCTGTTTTGCGAGAGGCGCATTACAAAGAATGCTTCAAAAAGTTTAGGATACCGCGCGACACTTTTTCCAAATTTTGAGCTTGACCGGGTTGTGTTGTTGCAGTTACTCTCCCGTACAAAAGATGTGGTAACAGTTGCATCGATTCCAGCAGATCATTATCTGTAACTTTCTGATACTCTGAGCTAGTTAGTCGCGCTAACTGCGTTGAGACAATGGGTATGGAATGCGAAAAGTAACAACAGCGCCACCAGTGTCAATTTTATTTTCCAGCGTGAGTGTACCACTAGCTGCATCAACGAATGACTGCAACATAAACAACCCCTTTCCACGGCCACCATGTATGCCTTCGCCACTTTTTTTGCTCAGAAAGTCGGTGTAAAAAAATCTTGGGGCTAGCATTTCTGTGGGAAAACCTGGACCAGTGTCACTTACGGTAACTTCTAGCCACCGAGTTTTCTTTTCTGAAACAACTACAGCTGAGAGTTCAACACGGGGATTTTGTTCAGATACTTCGTCCATTGCATTAGCGAGTAACTCTTTGATGCTTCCGATCACTCGAGGTTCCCATATGTGTTTTCCAAACTGCTCCGCAATTTTGAGATAGAATGAAAAGACTTGAATATGTTGCTCTTCTATGGATAAACGACGGGTGAACGACACCTCAATTCGTTCTGAAGTTGTGACGAGTTCTTTTTTGAACATTAGTATGCCAATTTGTCCAATGTATGATTTGTAGTATAACTCATTGTTCAATTCTTCAGCTCAGGATTTATCACTAGACTGTATAATACCCCTGTGCCTATCGCAAAAACCTACTTTATTCACACTTTTGGCTGTCAGTCCAACAAATCAGACTCGGAGCGTATTGCTGGTGACTATGCTGCACGCGGTTACACAGCGGCCAATGACTGGCGCGAGTGTAGTGAATTAATTGTCAACACGTGTGCCATTCGGCAAAGTGCGGAGGATCGTGCCAAAGGGTTTCTCCACAACGTGGCAGTGCACTTTCACACGATGGGCAAACCCAGACCAAAAGTGATTTTGACCGGCTGCATGACGCATCACGGCAATGAAAAACTGTTGGAAATGTTGCCAATTGTGGACGAGATTCTGCCAATCAACGAAGTTGGTTTTAACACTGCAGCTGTTCGGCGTGATGGTACGCACGCATGGATTCCTATTTCGACTGGTTGCAACTCGTACTGCACGTACTGTATTGTTCCCTACTCGCGTGGTCGGGAGCAGTCGCGTTCATTCGAGTCAATTATTGCAGAGGTTGAGCGGTTGGTAGCAGATGGCTTTACTGAAGTTACCCTGTTGGGGATGAATGTAAACTCATGGGGGCTGGAAAAACTGGGTATTGGATTCCGCAAGCTTATGATGGAGAACAAAAACTTTAAGCGTGAAGATTTGCCAGACAACCAAACTCAATACTTGAAACCAAAAGAGACGCCCCCATTTGTAAAATTATTGCAGGCAATTTCAGCCTACGACCGCATTAAAAAAATTAGATTCTTGACCAGCAATCCATGGGATTTTCATGACGAACTTATCGCAGAGGTTGCAAGCAACAAAAAAATCGATCGATATGTGCATCTGCCGATTCAGTCAGGCAGCAACAAAGTTTTGTATCGAATGAATCGTGGATATACACGTGAGCGGTACGTAGAAGTTGTAGAAAAGCTCCGTGCGGCAGATCCAGAAATCATTATCGGCACTGATATCATAGTGGGTTTTCCTGGTGAGACACACGATGAGTTTTTAGAAACAGTTGAGTTAGCACAACAGATGAACTGGAAAGTTGGGTTTGTGGCGATCTACTCTCCCCGACCCGGGACGGCAAGTTGGCGCATTTATCCCGATGATATACCACATGCGGTTAAAAAAAAGCGGTGGGAAATCTTAGACAAAATAATCAATAAGGACACACTGCACGAGCGGCCGGTGGTGGTGTAGCGTTGGGACTTTAACGCATGCTGTATACTAAAGCACAAATGCAGGCATAGCAACGTGGTCACATGGGTTGTTTAGAAAATTTTGGCAGTATGCGTAACACTCTCTCTATTGTAGGCGTTACAGGATCTGGAAAAACAGCATTTGCAGTGCGTACAGCTAAACAACTTTTGCTCGAAAATGTGTACACACACATTGCGTTGATTTCTGCTGATTCTCGTCAAGTATATCGAGGCCTAGAGATTACCAGCGGTGCTGACATACCAGCTGATTTCAAACGCGTCGCGGCGAAACAGCCTGCTGTCTACGACTATTTTGCTCATAAGGAACTGGCAATCACATTGCATGGTGTGAGCATTGTGCCACCCACGACTAACTGGTCGATTGGTCATTTTCGTGAACTGGTGGCAGCAGTCAAAAAACAACATGTGGGGTCGGCTGTAGCTTGTCTCATTGTGGGTGGCACTGGCTTGTATCATCGCTGGATTTATCAAGATGCAAACTGGAAGTCGAGTCCGGCTGACCCAGAGTTGCGTGAAGACCTTTCGAGCCTTTCTCTCACCCAGTTGCAGCAGCGCTTGCAAACGTCGGCGGCTGATTGGTGGCAGTCGCTGAATGATTCGGATCAGCAGAATCCGCGCCGATTGATCAGAGCAATTGAGCATGCTCGAGCAGGAGTAGCACCATGGACAGAACAAAAAACGCATGCGGTTCGATGGTTGGGTTTGGCTGATGACTTGGGTGGTCGAGCGGCAAGAATCAAGCATCGTGTGCAAGAGCGTATTCAAAGTGGGGCTGTGCGGGAAGTAGAGCGCCTGCAAGAGCTGGAGTTAGATGCGGCGTTGCCAGCTTGGAGTACTATCGGGGTGCCCCAGTTGAGAGCGTTTTTATCGGGCAAAGCTTCGCAAGCAGCTACTGTTGAAGCTTGGACGACTGCTGAAGTTCAGTATTGTAAGCAGCAACTCACTTGGTTGAAGCGAGAGACAGTATTGTGGGTCTTACCAGAAAATCAAGCAGCATTTCTCCCTGCGTATGCCCAAGCAGTCCAGTTACTGACTGAGTAACACTCCCCTATCTGAAAAAAATACGGTATACTTGGGTAGTAGTCACACAACTAGAGAATTGTCCACATGTTTGCACTTTTTTCTTCTTCGAGTAAACAGCAAGTTGCGATTGCACCAAGCTCAATGCTGGCAGCCATAGGCTTGGTTGGTGCTGTCTATGTGCTGTATCAGGTGCGCTCCATTGTTGTGCTGCTCCTGATGGCATACATTATCATGGTTGGGTTGTTGCCTATCGTACAGTTATTTGAAATCAAATTGCGAATGCCACGTGGGCTCAGCATTTTTATGGCCTACATTCTCTTTGTGTTGTTCCTGGTTGTGTTGGCTGCATTTTTGTTGCCGCCACTTGCAACCGAGGCGTTTCAGTTGATTAAAAACTTAAATCTTCAATTGCCAGAGTTGCCAATCATTCAAGAACTGAGACATTTTAGCTTCAGTTTGCAAGAGTTAAGTGCAATGGCTGAGCGAATTGGACAATCTGTCGGCTTTTTGTTCTCTGTGGTAAACACTACATTTAACGGTGTGTTTACCATCTTTACCTTATTCGTGTTGTCGTTTTACTTGATGATAGAGCGTGAACGATTGGCGCTAAAAGTCAAATGGTTTAGTAAAAATCCCGATCACTTTAAGACTGTGGTGGAACTGCAGCAGTCTATCGATCGCCAGCTCGGCGGCTGGGTGCGGGGTGAGCTGTTGCTCATGTTTGTGATCGGCTTGTTGACTTACATTGGGTTGTTCTTGCTTCGTGTGCCCTACGCGCTCCCGCTTGCAATCTTGGCTGGAGTTTTAGAAATTGTTCCGAACATTGGGCCTACTATTGCTGCATTTGCAGCGGTTGCGGTAGCACTGATTGCCTTGAGTCCGCCGATGGCTGGCATAGTGTTGTTGTTGGGCATTGTGATCCAACAACTGGAAAATAATGTTATTGTGCCAAAGATCATGAGTAAGCACGCACAAGTTAGTCCATTGGTGACCATCGTAGCAATTTTGACTGGGCTAAAAATGGGCGGTGTCATCGGTGCTTTGTTGGCTGTGCCAATCTATATAATTGCACGGACGTTATACGCTGCGATATTCCGACGACACATAGCTGTGTGATTTTTCCTTAATTGCTGATATACTATATAGGCTTCATTTCTCTGGACTATGGCGTTCCGGCTTGCCGGGATGAGGAAAGTCCGGACAGCAAAGCACAGGGTGCCTCATGAAAGTGAGGGGGTCACGCGCAAGTGTGACAACAGTTAGAGCAACAGAGACGAGTTTCCCGCTTAGGCGGGAAGGTGAAACGGGCAATCCTCCCCGCTGCAACTGGCGATCTTTACCGTAATGGATGTGCTTCCTTTTTTCGCTTCTGGCGGATCGGTAATACTGCTCCAGGCATTAGACAAATCATAGTCACGGCGCTTCTAGCGATCGGACAGAATCCGGCTTATAGGAGGAGTGGAGCTTTCAAACAAAACAGAGTATACTGATCACATCCCACAAAAGTGGGATCCTTTGAAGGAGTTACATGCAAGATTCCTACTCGCCTTTACTTCTCGCCCTTGAGTACGGTGCAGCTGCATTCTTGGAAGCGCTTCCCAGAATTACCGGAGCAGCTTTAGTGCTGTTTGGTGGCATGATCGCGGCTGGATTTCTTAAACAGTTAGTAATGCGTATCCTTGGTCGTTTGCACCTCGCCCAAGCTTTCGAGAAGACTCCGCTGGAACATTTTGTCAGAGAATCAAATCGTGAGCAGCACCTAGAGCGTAGCATCGCACTGCTCTGTTATTGGTTATTGATGTTGGTGGTGTTTGAAACCGTAGCTACCATGCTTGGTTTGACTCCCATTGCGACGATGCTTGATCGTGTGCTCGCTCTCCTACCTCGTTTTCTGAGTGCGGGTGTAGTGCTGTTAGTTGGGGTATTTTTTGCTGGCATTTTGGAGAATGTAGCCAAAGCTGCAATGCGTTCAGTCAGCGTACGGGTGTCGCGAGTATTTGGCAAAGCAACTAGCTATGCCGTTATCACGGTTGCGATTCTGGCGTCTCTTTCCGAGCTTGGTATTGCGCGCGAGTTTATATTAATTCTGTTTATGGGGTTTGTTGGTAGCACTGCACTTGGGGTTGGATTGGCACTTGGTTTAGGTGGCCAAGATGTAGTGCGCAAAATGTTGCTCGACTGGTACAAGCGCATGGATCGCGAAGCGAAGTAGGTTAGGTGCCTATGACTGTTGCGCAAGCCATAATTCTTGGGGCTGTACAGGGTGTTTCTGAGTTTTTACCCATTTCTAGCGATGGCCACCTCAGTTTAGTTCAGCAATGGTTTGGTTTATCAGGGGAGTTGCTAGCTTTTGATGTGTTTTTGCATTTTTTCACGTTGTTGGCAGTTGTACTTTTTTTTCTGCGAGATATCTTTCAACTTCGATTAAAAGATTTCGCTGTTTTAGCCATAGGAACAATTCCTGCTGTTATTGTGGGATTACTGTTTGAAGATACAGTCGAGCAATTGTTGCACTCAACGATATTTGTGGGAGGGGCACTCATTGTGACAGGACTGGGCAACTTCATTGCCCACAACAAGTTTTTACGCCTGAATGCAGAATTACCGACAGATGCAAAATTCATGCCGAAGCAAGTCTCGTATAGACACGCTCTATTCATTGGTGTGCTGCAGTCGATCGCGATTTTGCCTGGCGTATCTCGTTCTGGCAGCACGGTAATGGGGGCTGCAGTAACCGGTATGTCTCGTACAACCGCG
>CAZBMX010000045.1:0-7326 GCA_964493195.1 uncultured Pseudomonadales bacterium | reverse complement strand
AACGGCCTGAATTTAATAATCTGCTTCGCGGAGTAATTGAAGGACGATATAACAGCATACTCACATGGGCACCTGATCGATTATCTCGAAACGCTGGAGATTTAGGACGAATCGTCGATTTAATGGATCAAGGAAAACTGACCCACATTAAGACCTATTCTCAATCGTTTACGGATAATCCCAATGAAAAGTTCCTCCTCATGATTCTCTGTTCACAAGCAAAGTTGGAAAACGATAATCGAGGTGTAAATGTTAAACGAGGATTACGAAATAAATGCCAGATTGGAATCAGACCAGGAGTTGCACCAATAGGCTATCGAAACGTTTTAAAAGTAAATCGGATATCAACAGTGGAACTCGATCCCGAACGAGCACCAGTCATTAAACAGATATTTCATAAAGTCGCCGACCAAGGATTCTCGGGAAGAATGGTCAAGAAGTGGCTTGACGACATTGGATTCACTACAAAGAGTGGCTGCAAGATGCCTTTGAGTAAAATCTACGTCGCCCTCCAAAATGCTTTTTACTACGGCGAGTTTCAATACGGAAATATATGGTACAAAGGCACCTACGAGCCATTAATCACAAAGGCTTTGTTTGAAAGAGTCCAAATTCAACTCCAAGTTGCCCCGAGGCAGTGGAATAAACAACTATTTCCGTTCAAGAAAATTTGTATCTGCGGATCATGCGGTGGAAGTGTGACCGCAGAACTTAAATATCGGAGAACCAAAGCGAACATCGTAAACTCACATATTTACTATCACTGTAATCGAATCAAGAAATATGATTGTCCTGAGCCGTATATCACCGAGCAAGAATTGATCAAACAGCTCATCGGTTATCTACCAAGAATCAAACTAAATACCTCCTATCTGATGCAGGAGTTTGAAGTGGAAGTAAAACGGTTACAACATTTCAAGGCAAACGTAATCAGCGACTACATACCTCGAGTTGAAACTACTCCCCATAATACGGGCGATCAAAACCTGAGAGAATACAATGAAACACACACCGAGATGCTCAAAGAATACCTTCTCCATGTTCTCCAATTTGGAACGCCAGAGGAACGACTCAAAATCCTCAAAGGTGTGAACTCAAAATTCAGCCTAAGAGACAGACAGCTTAGTCTCCAGTAAATCCTAAAGACAGGCAACTTCTTCAGAAGAACGAGATTAGAACAAAGATATTTCACCAAAATAGGGCTAAAAGTAGCCCTTTTCATTAAAAGCTTAGAACCGAGCGCAAATACCTTGAGGGTCATTTAGGCAGTTTTATACATTACAGGCTATGTTTGGGATACTTGCGATTCTTAGCTCTTTTTTAGCAAGCCACATAGGGCTAATCGAGCATAGTAGATGGGTCTTGGAGCAACCGAAGACCTTCTGCGGAGAGGGCGGGATTCGAACCCGCGGTTCTTGCGAACGGCGGTTTAGTAAACCGCTGCACTAGGCCACTATGCGACCTCTCCTGTTTAGGTGTATTGTACCTTATTGTTCGGTGCCCTGCAGGGATTTATTGACAGGAGTTTGTATGTTCCCCTACGCAGAGGTAGCTGCAGGTAGCAGCACTATCGGACATATTGTTCGAATTTTCAAAGCAGCCTAGTTTGATTTCGTTTTCGCAAATGTGGAAACATCCTCCCATTACTTTTGGCCAGGTGAAGTAGATGTACAGTTTTGGATATACCAGTATGAGAAACAACAATAGTGAAACTACTATTGCACCAATGCACAATGTTTTTTTGTTCATGAATCAAGTATAGTGCAGATGATCCTCATAATGTACTAGTGTATGAATTGCATGTAAGCATATGAAACAAACAAAGATTCCTTTTACCGCTACTAAATACCAGGCGATGCAGCAGAAAGTCGATGCTTTGCGCACAGAGCTGGCCGCCGTCAAAATTCGCCTGAATGAGGCACGAGAAATGGGTGATCTGTCGGAAAATGGTGCATACAAGTATGCCAAGTTTGAAGTTGGGCGCATCAATCGAGAGTTGCGAGTTCTTACTGATTTACTCCAACGGGGCGAGGTTGTTGCGGTTGGCAAACAGGTTCGAGGTGGGTTTGGAGGTTTCGTCACGCTGCTCAATCAAGCGGGAGAGACAGTGAGGTATCAGTTGGTTTCACCGTTTGAGTCTGATCCATTGCATGGCATGTTGTCTCTCGAAAGTCCAATTGCGCAGGCTATTGCGGGAAAAAGCGCAGGTACGACGGTCGAAGTAGACACACCCAGAGGATTGCAGGCATACACGATTGTTATGTGGGATTAACTTGACTTTGCAAAGGCAAACAATCGACGGTAGTACTGCGCCACTTTCTCCCGATGGTCATTGATTAGGTGTCGTTGTTCATCATCGGCGCGAACGAATCTTTCCAAGGGGCATTTTTCAGCGTCTAAGTGATGATGTGCGTGCTCCAATTGCGAAATTAAAAATTGCACGCCATCTTTTGTTTGTTTGAAAAAGTGATCCTCGCCAATTTTTTCTTCCAGCCCGGTGGTGATGAACACATCTCGCACCTGTTCTTTCAGATCAGCAAAGTATAAATCTTTGCGCGCAGATTTTAGAGTATGGTACATCGTGGTCAACATTTCTTCGCCTGATGAGTCGATTTCATTGATGCCGCTTCCGACAATCAGCACAAACTTGATGTGTTTGTTTTTTGCTAAATATCCGATAATCTCTTCTTCAAAATAGGCGCTGTTGGCAAAAAATAATGGGGCATCTAGTCGCACAATTGCAATGTTTTCACAGCGTTCCAGCTGGAAGCGGTCAGAGTCGTGGTATGAGCCGTCACGATACTTGGACATAAAAACCACTTTGGGATGCGCGTTGCGATACACGTAGTGACCGAGCGAGAACAGGACGCCAACTAAAATGCCCTTTTCCAAATGTGGTGCGTTGTAGAGTGTGGTGGCAAATGTCAGAATTGCTGCAAGTGCGTCGAACTTGTTTGTCGCCCAAATATGTGTAATTTTAGAAAAATCCAACAATCCTGCCACTGAGTACACAATGATAGCGGCTAACACAACCTGTGGCAGATAGTACAAAAAGGGGGTAAAGAAAAGTAGGGTTACGAGCACTATGATGCTGGTAAACAAGCTAGAAAACTCTGTTCGAGCACCCGCTTGGAAGTTTACTGCGGTACGGGAAAACGAGCCGGCCACAGGGTAACTTTGAAACAAAGATCCAACCAGGTTGGCTAATCCCTGACCAAACAGCTCTCGGTTTGGGTTTACTTTCTTTCTGGTTTTGACGGCGATTGCTTGGGCAATCGAAATGGATTCTGTGAAACCGATTAATGACATGGTGACAACACTTACACCTAAAGTTGTCAGTGAGCTAAATGAAAACTCAGGCCATCGCGGCAAGGGCAAGCCGGTCGGAATGGTGCCAATAATTGCCCCGTTGTAATTGGAGACGTACGAAACCATAGTGTAAAGCACAACCATGATTAGAATTATTGGTAGCTTTTTTTGCGTTGCTTTTAGCAATAACATTGAGCCGAGCACACAGATGCCCATCAGCAGGGTATGAGGCTCAAGACTCACAGTCGCGCGTTGCAGAATAGCCAGCACTGTTTGATAGTGGTGGTCATACGAGCCAACAGAGACACCAAAAAACTTTGAAAGTTGCGTTGTGGCAATAATGAGTGCGGCAGCGTTGGTAAAGCCGTAGAGGACGGGATGCGAAAGTAGACTGACTAGCCCTCCGAGCTTCAGTAAACCAAGTGCAATCTGAAACAGTCCCAAGCTGAAAGCAAGCAAAATTGCCCATGCGATGTACTCAGGACTACCTTGTAATGCGAGCGGTGAGATCGCTGCAGCGGTCATAACTGACAGAATTGCCACAGGACCTGTGGACAATTGCTTGCTCGAGCCGAAGAATGCAGCTACAACTGGCGCAATCAGCGCGGCATACAGCCCAAAGGTAACCGGCAGTCCAGCAAGCTGGGCATAGGCGAGAGATTGGGGGATGAGAACAAGTGCGACAGTAAGGCCGGCAGTGAAATCTTGCTTGAGAATTTCCTTGGTGGGCAGTTTGCCGGAAAAGAGCATGTGTTTAGTTTAGCATTAGCTGTGTTACAAATCACAGGCATAGTATAATTCCCAAATAGAGGAGATCTATGGATATCAATGCAAAAGTCGATCAATTTGTTTGCGTTTTGAACAAAAAAGTGGAAGTACCACGAGCACTCAATGCTGTCGCTCACATGGCAGCTGGATTAGCATTTCTGCACAAGGGAAATTTTCTACCATTGCGGTTTAGGGACTTTGTAGATCAATCAAAGAGTGTTCACCCAGCAACCTCAGAAAATGGATTCATCATTTTGAGCGCAAAGAATAGTAATCAAATTCGAACCCTAAGAAACCAGCTAATTGAAAAGAAAATTTTATTCACTGATTTTACAGAAACTATGGTTGCGGGGACACATGTGGAGCAGGAAAAAGTGTTCGCCGTAACAGCGGAGATTGATTTGGAGTATTACGGGATTTGCTTTTTTCACAAAATAGATGAAGCTAAGGAGCTGACAAAAAAATTCCAGCTGTATCGGTAACTTGTTTCTGCTGCATTTGGGCATGTGGCATTATTCTCTCTGCCACCGTTTCCAAAACTTCTTAAAATACGGCAAGGAAAGTGTTGAGAGTGTAAACCCGAGCGAAGGGATCACTGCGTTAATCAGTGGTTTTTCTACACCAATCATCCACATATATGTGCCTATTGAAACAAAGGTAAACAATACAATCAGTGCTCTGCGTGTAAAACTTGATTCCCATGCTTTATCAAGCTCAACTTTAGCATTTCGCTTTTCGATCAGTGAAATTCGGGTCTCAAGGCTCATAACATTGTTTGGCATACATCGCTATTATAAATGATTGCAGCAATGCATTTTCCAGGCGAAAATTGTCACAAAATATGGTACACTAACCAATTCAATATGGCAGGTGAAACGATTATCAACTTTACCAATGTTACCTTCGAGTACGGCTTACATCGTGAGATTCTGGACGAAGTTAATTTTTCTGTGCGCAGCGGCATGAAAATTGCGCTTATGGGTCAGAATGGGGCGGGCAAAAGTACGATCTTTAAGCTTATCACCGGTGCACTCAAGCCACTCGCAGGCACCGTAGCGGTCAAGCACGAACTTACCGTAGCCACAGCCCATCAAGTTATCACCCCGGAGGAGCGAGAATTGACCGTTGAGGCATTTTTTGCGAGAGTCTGCAATGAAGAGTCACACGTTCTGCGCAAAAGAATGGCAGAGGCTTTGGATGCAGTCAACCTAGTTGCTCCCGCAGAAAAGCATGTCAAAGATTTTTCAGGTGGGCAACAAGCTCGGTTGTTGCTGGCGGCTGCGCTCATCCAGAAACCAGATGTCTTGTTGCTGGATGAGCCAACAAACAATTTGGACTCAGCAGGCATTGGTCATTTGATGGTGTTTTTGATGATGTATCCAAAAACCGTGTTGGTGATTTCGCACGACGCCGACTTTTTGAACACCTTCACTGATGGCGTGTTGTACTTGGATAACTTCACTCGCAAAATTGAGCAGTACTCTGGCAATTATTATGATGTGGTTGAGCAAATCAAGCAACGGATCGAAAAAGAAAATAGCCAAAACGCCCGCATGGCCAAAGAAATTCAAGAAAATAAAGAAAAAATCAACTTCTTTGCTCACAAAGGCGGCAAAATGCGCTTAGTGGCACGCAAGATGCGAGAGAAGGTTGAGCAGTACGAGAGTGAAAAGGTTGATGTGCGCAAAGAGGATAAAGCTATCCGCCCATTCCAAATTCCAGTGCAAACCGATCTACCCTCAATCATTATGACGATTGACGCATTCACGATCATGCAGAACCATCAACAGGTGACTAAGCCAGCAAAGATAGTATTGGGCAAGAATGAGCATTTACAAATTATTGGTCCAAACGGCATTGGCAAAACTACGTTGATCGAATCATTAGCTACTGGTACTGCGGCTGGTGCAAAAATTGCACCGGGTGTGCGCGTGGGTTACTACCGCCAAGACTTTTCTACGCTTAATTATGCGCATACGGTACATCAGTCATTACTGGAAGCTATGTTAGCAGGTGATGGCAGCGGTAGCGAAGAGTACTTGCGCTCAGTTGCAGCTGGTTTTTTAATTACTTCCAAAATTATCAATTCCGAAATTCATAGCATTTCCGAAGGACAAAAAGGGCTGGTGTGTTTTGCGCGGTTGGTGCTCCAGCGACCGGGACTACTGATTTTAGACGAGCCCACCAATCATATAAACTTTCGACACCTGCCAATCATTGCTCAAGCACTCAGTGAGTACGAAGGCACAATGATTCTGGTATCGCACGTGGAAGATTTTGTACAACAAATACGGATTGATGCTCGATTGGATTTAGAAAAGTAGATTGAGCAATGTTTATTGAATAATTCGCACTCCGCCTAAGTCCTCAAATGAAAAATCGTGTGCTTGGTGGATTGAACCGATGAAGACATTGTTTCGGCCGACGCGGAAACGATTGGCATACGCCTTAACTGATTCAGCACCAAACAGGAGTTCATCTTCTACGATGAGTTCAACGTCAAGATTGGGGAACACGTTTGCTTCCTTAAAGAACTGAATAAACAGCTCGAAACGAGCAATAAGGTCATCTGCACTTTTTGCGTGTTTGCGACAAAACACGACAGAGATCCGCCGGCTGGTTTCATTGCGCTGTATGTAATGTAATGAGTTAAATAGTTTTTCCGGGTGATGCGCAAAGAGAACAATTCTGTTTTTGATCACATACTCAAACAATCGTTCTACTAAGTTGTGCAAGTATGGAATAGGTCTGAGCACTTGTACAAGCCGTTCCAAAATGTAGTCGCGGTAAATCATCGCGGTGACGATACAGAGCCCGGGTATGAAGTAAATCATGAAGTAGGTCAAGTTTTCTGGGTTGATAATGATGTTGCCCACAATTCCTACGACGGTGGACAGGGCTGCTAACAACACAAATACGATTGGTGCTTGATAAGATCGTTTCAGATCACGTCTGGTTCTGCGCAACACTAAGTTACCCAAAGCAAATGCGGTCATGACTCCCAGGAAACTAATAGTATAGACCCCAGCAAGTGATAGCAATTTACCACCCGTCATGAATAAAATTGACACACACAGCAATGCAAACAGAATGACTAGGCGCTGCGAGTTTTCATTGCGATGCTTGAGTTTGGGCAGCAGAACTGAGCTTGGCAAACAGTGATCTAGGGTCATGCGATACAGTAGGCCAGTAGCACCCACAAAACTTGCGAGCACTGCACCGGATAAAACCAGGAATGCATCTGCAACG
>CAZBMX010000044.1:6424-7559 GCA_964493195.1 uncultured Pseudomonadales bacterium | reverse complement strand
TGACGACTGTCAGTGTGGTCATCACGGCCATGAGTCGGACATAGACATGAGCGAACTGAAGGAACTGGAAGAAATGGTTGATGCTGCGCTTGAAGCCAAACCAGCAAGTCGTACAAAAACAGCTGCTCGAAACAAAAAAGCAAAAAGAGCTAAATAAGTTTGCAGCAGCGTAAGGAACGCATGCACATTGCGATTGACTGCCGGTTGGGTGGTATTGCTCACGCCGGCATCGGTCGATACATAACGCATCTGGTCCGTGAATTGATTTCCGCATCACCTGATGCAATTCGCTGGACTCTGATTTGCGCCAATAGACATCAAGCAACTGAAGTTCTCGGACGTCAACTCAAAAACCCAGCAGTCTCTGTGGCTTACGTTTCTGCCCGTCATTACACTGTTCGTGAACAATTGTATTTACTTCCCGTTCTGGCACGTATTCGACCAGATATCTTCCACATTCCACACTTCAACGCGCCGGTCGGATACTGGGGAAGAACTGTGGTGACTATTCATGATTTACTGTGGCACGAAATGCGTGGTTCAACGGTAACCACATTACCAGTTTGGCAGTATCGGCTTAAGCACTTTTTGTATACGCTAGTCACGAAACGGATCGTTACGCACGCAAGCGCGGTGATCGTCCCCAGTAAATCAGTCGCAGAAACAGTCACTAGCTTCTATCCAGAGGCCGCAACCAAGATCTCTATTACAAAAGAGGGCGTTGCCTCCAATTTTGTACGGGATCATGTTCCACCTTACAACTGGTTAAAGAGACGTAGTGCAGGTCTGTTGTACGTTGGATCCTTGTACCCCCACAAAAACATTGAAATTGTCATGACTGCCCTGAAAAAGCTGCCAAACACACATCTTACAATCGTAGGCGCACGTTCCGCATTTGTATCAGCAGCTAAAACGACAGCAACTAATCTAGGTATAATCGATAGAGTGACTTTTCAAGGAAACGTCTCTGATACCGAATTAGCACGATTGTATACGACGTGTGCTGCACTTGTGCAACCCTCCCGATCAGAAGGCTTCGGATTAACAGGTGTAGAAGCTATGGCAAGCGGCACTCCAGTATTGTGTTCAAACATTCCCATATTTCGTGAAATTTACGGAGAACATGCAGTATATT
>CAZBMX010000044.1:0-6414 GCA_964493195.1 uncultured Pseudomonadales bacterium | reverse complement strand
CTTTGTTGCAGCATTTGCCCAATTGAGCCATTCGAAGATGCCTGCAATGGTAACTAAGGCACATGCCTACGCCAAAACATTTAACTGGCAAACAACAGCCAAGCAAACGCTCGCTGTATACCAAGAGGTACTGAGCAGCACTGAGTAGTGTATGGCAATCCAGCAACCCACCATAGCGCTTGTATATGACAAAGTGAGCGTCACCCACGGTGGGGCTGAACGAGTGCTGCAAGCACTACATAAGACTTTTCCCCATGCGCCGCTGTATACGACAATTGCAACTCCTGCTGCTGAAAGCTGGAGCTCTCAGTTCAGCCTTCGGACTAGCTTTTTACAAAAGTTAAAGTTTATTCCCAACAGTTACCGCGTACTCGTACCGTTTTTTCCCGTTGCGTTTGAGTCATTTGATTTAAGCTCATTCGATATGATTATTTCGATCACGAGCGGAGAAGCAAAAGGAATTTTAACAAAGCCACACCAGCTCCACATGTGCTACCTGTTGACCCCACCCAGATACTTGTACAGCCACTCGCGGGAATACTTACTGCACCCACTCGTTCGATTATGGCCGCTCTCCTGGATGGCGAAACAGGTGCAAACCTACCTGCGCTGGTGGGATCAAGTAGCCGCAACTCGTCCTGATGTGATCATTCCCATTTCTAACTTAGTTGCTCACAGAGTCAACGCAGCATACCGCCGGATCTGTGAGCCGGTCATGTATCCACCCATCGCAGAGGAAGCTCAAACCACAGAACTACCAGTACCTCGACACTTTTTTTTGAGTGTCTCCCGCCTGGTGCCCTACAAACGTGTTGATCTGAGTATTGGCGCATGCAAGGCACTGCAACAAACAGCAATCATCGTGGGTGACGGTATGGAGCGTGAAAGACTGATTCGAACTGCTGGTAAAAATGCAGTTGTACGAAGAACAGCTGAAACGACACATGAGTTTTTGGCTCAAAATAAAGACAAGCGCGCTGCCATACTTTTTCTCGGCAAAGTAAGTGAAAAGGAGCTCGCTAGTTTGTACTCACACGCCGATGCACTGCTAATGCCCGGTATTGAAGATTACGGCATCACTGCCATGGAAGCTGCCCAATATGGCACTCCAACAATCATGCACCATACGAGTGGAGTGGCCGAACTTCTCACTAGCCCACGACTAGCAATTCACCTGTCAGATTTGACGAAAGATGCTATGATAGAGGCAATAGAACTGTTGCAACACCGATCATTCAGATCTGGAGATTTGCAGAAAGTAGCAAAAAATCATACTTTTTCATACTTTCAGGAACAGTTCGGGAAACGGGTGATAGCGTTGTGGCAAGCACACAACCGAGCAAAGGAATAGCCATGCCATTTTCAGATCACACATTCGCTGTTGTTTTAGCTGGAGGCGGCGGCACTCGTCTGTGGCCAAAAAGTCGAACCAAAACACCCAAACAATTTCTCAAACTCGTCGGTGATGAAACCATGATTCAAGTTGCGACCAAACGCATCACTCAATTCATTCCCTGGGAGCGCATCATTGTCGTCACGAACGAGCTCTATAAAGATGATGTGCAGCAACAGTTGCCCGAAGTTTCACCCGATCACATTATTGCTGAACCGATGAAGCGAGACACAGCCCTGGCAATGCTGACTGGCGCACTCTTTGCCCAATCCCTGGATCCAGAAGCTATCGTTGTAAATCTTGCATCGGACCACATCGTGACCGACAAAACTGAGTTCTTGCGGGTGATGAAGGCCGCTGCAAAGGTGGCGAGTGAATCAGATGTTTTGGTGTCGGTGGGTATTCGCCCCACGTTTCCCTCCAGCGGCTTCGGCTACATCAAAATTGGCAGTGATCTGAAAAAACTTGACAAGGGTCTGTCTCTTTTTGCCGTTGATAGCTTTACCGAAAAACCCAACGTTCCCACTGCGCAAGCATTTATTTCAACCGGCAGATACTTCTGGAATGCGAATATGTACGTCTGGTCAACCAGTTCGCTGGTGGCAGCCTTCCGTAAGTACATGCCGCAGATGGCAGAGTTGACCCAGCCACTCAGTACGGCATCTATTCCAGAATTCCATGCCAGTTTGCCCGACCTCTACAAGCAAGCAGAAGCAATCTCGATTGATTATGCCATTTCAGAAAAAGCAGATAACCTAGTGTTGATTCCTGGTGACTTTGGCTGGAATGACGTGGGCGATTGGAAAGTGGTGTACGATTTGGGCAGCAAAAATAAAGAGGGTAATGTCATCATGGGCGAACATGCTGCAGACAATGCCATCGTCCTCAACTCCTACAACAACTTAGTGCACACGAACGGCAGATTGGTTGCCCTGTATGGAGTGAGTGACCTGATTGTCATTGACACTGATGAGATACTGATGGTGATTCCTAAAAAACAGAGTCAGGATGTTAAAAAGATCGTTGAACACCTCAAAGCAGAGGAGAGAGAAGAGTATCAATAAGTCAAGGTTGCGGAACTGAGTTTCCCCCCACAACCAGTTTCTTGTACAATAAATGATATGTCATACGCTGAACAAAAGAGAGTCCTTGATTTAGTGGTTGCAAGTATCCTCGCAATCGTTTTTTTGCCAATTTGGTTTTTAATTCCTATCTTGATTTATTTTGATTCGGGAACGCCCATCATTTTCAAACACCGCCGAGTTGGTAAAAATGGCCGTCAGTTTGATCTCTACAAGTTTCGCTCCATGGTGCCTGATGCAGATGAAATTTTGCACAAGCGCGACCCACAGCTGCTTGAGCAGTTCAAGAATGGTGATTGGAAGATTCAAAATGATCCACGCATAACTCGATTAGGTAAAGTTTTGCGCTCACTCACCATCGATGAGTTTCCCCAACTCTACAATGTCTTTCGCGGCGAGATGAGCATGATTGGGCCACGAGCCTATGTGCAAAATGAGCTCGATGAGCAAACCAAGCGTTATCCAGAAACCAAGCAGTACGTCTCACATATATTGTCTGTCAAACCAGGCATCACCGGACCCTGGCAAACCAGCGGTCGCAACGAGGTGCCGTTCAAAACCCGAGCCAAAATGGATGCAGAATATGCACAAAAACAATCGATTTGGCAAGATTTACTCATCTTGTTGCGCACCCCTCAAGCCATGATTTCCAAATGGTAGTTTTGCATTGAGCTGACACGTTTGCTATACTTGCCCGTATGCCCAACATGCCTCAAAAAGCCGCTGCAGATACACAGGATGCGCTCGTGACCCGAGTGTACGAAGAAACCATCAGCGGTCAACCTCAGGAGGAAGTCAACGCTCCAGCAGCAGGCAAATCTAGACTGGCCAAAAAAGGCTGGGGTAAACGTGCAAAAGTTATTTTGATTGCGCTCCTGCTCATCGTTGTCAGTTTGATTAGTACTGCTACTGTGCTGGGATACTATAGTTACACGGTGGCGCAACAACTGCGTTCTCAGGCAACCGTGGCAGAAACTCAAGCTCGAGAGGCATATTTCTTGCTTAAATCACAAGATTTGGTAGGTGCAAAAAATAAAGTGACCGAACTACAGGGCACAGTTGACACTTCAAGGGACTTGTACGCTAAGCTCGGATTTGCCCGCTTTTTCCCAGTTGCTCGCAACTATTACATTGACGGCCAACATGGCATCAACGCTGCACAAGCAGGGTTACGAGCTGCTAACCAATCCTTGGCAGCAGTTGAGCCCTACGCCGACGTGCTCGGCTTTACCGGTGAAGGCAGCTTTACTGGTGGCACCACCGAGGATCGCCTTAAAGTTATTCTAGAAACCTTGGACAAGGTAACTCCTCAATTTGACCAGATTACTGCAGAGATGAAGACGGTGGAAGCAGAACTCGCGGCTATTGATTCCAATCGGTATCCAGAAGACTTGAAGGGCAAACCGGTTCGCTCCTATGTCAAGCAAGCACAGGAACTCAGCAGTGCGGCAGTCAGCGCGCTTACCGAGTATCGACCCGTTCTTGAGCAACTGCCTTCAGTGGCTGGTGGCAGAGGTGAGCGGAAAAAGTACCTGATTTTGTTCCAAAACGACAATGAGCTTCGCCCGACTGGCGGATTCATGACTGCGTATGCAATCATCAACGTGGAAAATGGCAAAGTCGAAGCAGAAAAATCCGATGACATCTATGAACTCGACCAAAAATATAAGAAAACCGAACCGATTCCTCCTGAGCTTGGGCGGTATCTGACCACAGAGAAGTTCTGGAACTTGCGCGACATGAATGTGTCGCCAGACTTCAAGACCTCCATGGATCAGTTTTACAGTGTCTATAAAAACATCAAAGGTGAACCAGATAGCATCGACGGCATCATCGCAGTGGACACTCACTTCCTCACCAACCTTATGAAGGTGCTTGGTCCAGTAGAAGTTCCCGGCTATGGCACTTTTAGCGCCGAGAATGATCCGCGCTGTGACTGTCCACAAATTATTTATGTGCTGTCCGAGATTATCACCCGCCCTACACCATACCTGCGCGAAGACCGAAAGGGCATCCTGGGGCCACTGATGCGATCACTGCTCACCAAAGCCTACACTGCACCAAAACAACAGTGGCCACTCCTGTTTGAGACCGGCTTTAAGAGCGTTATGGCTCGACACGCCCAAATGTACTTCTTGGCTGAAGCACCGCAGGCTGCTGCGCAAACAGTCGGTGCGGCCGGCAGGATGGAGCCAGTCACAGACAGCGACTTTTTAGCCATAGTCAACGCCAACCTAGGTGGCGCCAAATCCAACCTCTTTGTCACGTACGATGCAACCCAGACAGTGACCGCGCCCCAAGATGGCATGATCACCAAAACCGTCGAGATCACCTATCGCAACTCTCGCAAAGGTGATAACTGCAACCTGGAGGCTGGCTTGCTGTGTTTGAACTCCACACTACGTGACTGGACCAGACTATACGTGCCCGCAGGCGCACAGCTGGTCGAGGCGCAGGGCTTCACTGATGAGGCAAAAACCTATGACGAGGGTGGTTTCACCGTGTTTGACGGCTTTTTCCAACTCGAGCCACTTGGGACTGCTAAACTCAAGCTCACCTACAAAGTGCCCTACGAAAATAGTGAAGAGTATCGACTCAAAGTCTGGAAGCAGGGTGGTATCGAGAGCTACGAGCTACTGACCGACGTGGAAGGCGGCCAAGAAAAACTGCTGATCGATAAAGACACGTCCTACCAAACCGAGTTCTAGTCGTCGGGTACAATACGACTATGGCGGCACATACATTTTCTGCTGAAGGCATCGTCCTCAAGCGCACCGATTCTGGCGAACAAGATCGGATCGTGCACCTGCTCACTAAAGAACGGGGTAAAATCATTTGTGTAGCCAAAGGCGTACGCCGAATCACGTCCTCACGTGGCAGCAGCCTGGAGCCAGGCAATCTGATCAGCGCTTTTTTTGTGGAAACCAAGTCATGGCCCCTGCTAACCCAAAACAAACTGCTGGCTGATTGCTCGAGCATGCCGCGAACGCTGCAAGCATTCCGGCAACTTTCCCAGATTTTGGAAATGTTTGATCAGCTGTTTGTGGAAGAAGAGTTAGATGTTGCCACATATGCACTGGTCAAGCGCATTCGCCAACAAGTGACGCAGCCAGCGGTGCAAACTGGACTGATGCGCAAACACCTCGCGCTCTTGATCACCACGTTGGGCTTTCCCCACCCGGACACGCAACCAAATCTTAGCATCAGTGAGTACATCTCGCAACTGACGGAGCGCAAGCTCAAAAGTTTTGAGTTTTTGCGGGTGCCGGGATGAATTAGCGGGGGATGAACGAGACGTGCAATCGTTCGTCACAGATACTGGGATATATCTATCATCGGGTACACTTCAATGACGGGTTCTTCATAGGGATGAACTGCTTTGACTGCAGCAATGATTTTTGGTAAGTCTGATCGATTGCAAGGTGTCTCAACTCTTTCTTCAATGACTTCCTCGAACTTCCCAATCTCACCAATAAAAGGTTTCGATCCTTCACCTGGAATGTAGCGACCAACACCTTTGACTGAAATGCTGCAGTGGGTGTATGTCCCAATTTTACCAGCACCTGAATCACCCAGAGCTGTGCGCACGGCGTCAGCATGAGTTACCGGCACAAACACAACAATTTTAACTGTTTCATTGTCCATCATAAGAAAATTATACCAGAGATACTTAGCTCGTCTCATTTCACTGAGCATGCTATACTACAAGCAGATCACGCACCGAGCCCTGGCAAGCTCAATGAGGATGTGTGCAGCAGAGCGTTCCGCATCAAGCGGAAAAGTAGGGTGGAACCGCCCAAGAGGAGCTATTCCCCAGGGTCCCTACCAGTAGTACACTAGATACTGAAAGGGTTTCATGTCTGATCATCAGTCTCCAAACCTTACCTTAGAAACTATAGCAAGCCTAGCCAAACGGCGTGGTTTTGCGTACCCCACGTC
>CAZBMX010000043.1:0-7561 GCA_964493195.1 uncultured Pseudomonadales bacterium | reverse complement strand
ACCAACTCGTTAGTTTGGGAACAGGCATGTGGGTCTGGCTCGCTCGCCATCTCGCTACTAACCGGCGTAACAACAGTACATCAACCATCAGGAAAGTACATTACAATCACCACCTCAGGTGATACACTAGGCGTGTCCGTCCCAGTCAGAAAGGTTGCGTAATGCAAACACAAACACCACAAACCCTCAAGGGCTTCCGCGACTTCCTGCCAGCGGAAAAATACAAACGCCAGTACGTTGCTGACGTGATGTCCCGTGTGTTTGAGCGTTTCGGCTTTGCACCCCTGGAAACGCCAACGCTTGAGTACGCTGAACTCCTCCTTGGCAAGTATGGCGAAGAGGCTGATTCACTTGTTTACACGTTTGCGGACAGAGGTGAGCGCAAGGTTGGCTTACGCTACGACCAAACCGTCCCCACTGCCAGAGTGTTAGCGCAATACCAGAACGAGCTGCCCAAGTACTTCCGGCGCTACCAAATCCAGAACGTTTTTCGCGCCGACAAACCGCAAAAGGGCCGTTTCCGCGAATTCACCCAGTGCGACTGTGACATTTTCGGCAGTCGTTCGGCTGTGGCTGATGCGGAAGTTTTAGCCGTGCTCTATGCCGTCTACAAGGAGCTAGGATTCGGCCAAGTTTCGCTGCTGATCAATGATCGACAACTGCTTGCCAAGTTACTCACGCCCTTTGTCACACCCGAAATCAAGTTGGCGAGCATTGTCCAAACCATCGACAAACTTGATAAGCTCGGTGCTGCCGGAGTGACTGCCGAACTGGTCAAGAAGGGAGTGACAGAAGCTGCTGCAACTTCAATTTTATCCGTATTAAATAGTGCTGAAAAATCAGAGCAATTATCTGAAATTGAACAGTATGCTACTGACCTTGGCGTGCCGCAAGACGCGCTCAAGTTCTCCCCAACTCTTGCCCGTGGTCTGGATTACTACACCGGCCTGATCGTAGAAGTCTCCTTACCCGAATACGGTGGTGGCTCAGTTGCAGGGGGCGGCCGCTATGACAACTTGATCAATCAGCTGGGTGGCGTCCAAATACCCGCCGTTGGGTTTGGCATCGGCTTTGATCGCACGGTCGAAGCTGCTGACGCTCTTGGCTTGCTACCCAAGCGGTTGGCTGCGACTCAAGTTTTGGTCAGCTTATTTGATACCTCATGTGTTGAGGCGGCGTTGCAAACAGCGCAAGCCTTACGCGCGGCAGGCATTGCCGTCGAAGTGTACCCCGCTCTGGATGCACTCGGCAAACAGTTAAAACTTGCTGATCAAAAGGCTATACCCTATGTGGTGGTTATTGGACCAGAGGAAGTTGCAAGTGGTATGGTCAAGCTCAAAAACATGTCGGACGGTTCACAAAAAGAGGTGACACTCGAACAAACAATTGAGTTGCTAAAACAGTAAGAAATTTAGAGCAGATCATCAAAAACCACATGGTTGTGGGCTCGTAATTTTTTACGAAAAAGGCGGTATTTTATCTTCTCAATACCGGTAAAATTGCTCATCCCTCTAAAACACAAACAATATTTTCTATCTAATATCCTATTGAACACTTCAGAAGATAAGGCCTCAGGCAAACCAAGTTGACTACAAAGTGCAACTTTTAGTCCTTCGACTGTGTTGATCGCCACCATCTCTGCATCCACCCCTGCAAATGGTGAAGATGGATATAGCAGTAAAAATTGACGAACCTCACGCACTAATCCCTGTGCTTCATCTGAATGCATTTGCTCCCAAAACTCATCGCCGAAATTTCTCGTGACCATCAGCGTATATTCAGCTCGTAAGGCAATCGGTTCGGTACGGATTACCCCAGTGGGTGATAATGTTTCTAGCATAACGGTATTTGTATTGTACTACCCTGCCAGGTTTGCTATCGTAGAGTCATGTCCGCCCGCAAAAAGCTGCGCACACCAAGCGCTTCGCGCAATCGCTTTAAAGCGTATGTGTTGCTGCTCATCAACACGATCACCTGGGGCGCGGCGCTGGTGATGGTCAAACCAGCACTTGAGTTCACCTCCCCGTTTCGCTATCTGTTCTATCGCTTCGTGCTGGCTGCAGTCTTGTCGATTCCTATCTGGTGGCACTACCGCAGGCACCCAGCAGTGCGCATGCATGCTCGGCAGTTCTTTGGCCAAGTTGGATCCATTGAACTGATCGGCACAACGCTGGCGCTTGGCCTACTCTATCTGGGACTCAACCTTACCTCTGCAATTGAGGCCAGCTTGCTTACTACTACCACCCCAATTTTCATTGTGCTGGCAGGAATTTTTTGGTTACGTGAGCGAGAGAGCACCAGCGAGTGGCTTGGTTTGGCCATTGCCTTCGTCGGGACGCTGATCGTCACGCTGGTGCCGTTCATTCAGAATGGTTCAGGCACTGCTGAACTGTCCGTGCTTGGCAACGTGTTGATACTGCTGCAAAACATTGCGACTGCCGTGTACTTTATTCTGGCTAAGCGCTGGTACAAACAGTATCCCAAGCTGCTGATTGCTGCCCTGAGCTTTTTGGTTGGCATCGGTACTTTTTTGGGGTTAAGTCTGTATGAGCTGCAGTGGTCACTAACTGCTTTCACCGCAGCAGTTGTTGCAGACTGGGCGCACCCCGCGGTCTGGCTTGCCACTGGCTACATGGCCGTGTTTGGCTCGATTATCGGTCTGACCGCGTACATCAAAGGACAGGATATGATCGAAGCATCCGAAGCCAGCGTATTTACCTACCTACAACCCCTAGTGTATGTTCCACTGGGTATAGTGCTACTGGGTGAAGCATTCACATTCTGGCAAGGCGGCGGACTGTTGCTCATCCTACTTGGCGTATGGTGGGCGGAGGTGTGGGGACGGAAGTGATTAGTGAATCGCGTACCGGTTTTTGGCTTCATCAATGATGCGCTTCAGCAGTTCTTGATACTCCATACCTGCTGACCGCGCAGCGATGGGTAAATAACTAATGACTGACCGATTTGGATTGATGCCGGGCAACGTGTTGATCTCGATAAAAAAAAGCCTGCCTTGCGCGTCGAGTCGATAGTCAATGCGCGCACAGTCTCGAACTCCCAAACCTGTGTAAATCTTCTTGCTTGTTGCCAAAATTTCGGCAGAAACGGCATCGTCTAGTTTGGCAGGGCAAACATATGCATCCGTCAATTGCTGAAGGTGGTCTTCAATCTGCCATTTGAGTTCATAGCCCGCAATGTGATGCATGCCATCGGGAAGAATTGAGAAATTCTGCTCAATAATTGGTAACACTTCAACCTTGTTGCCATTGCCCAACAAACCAACGGTAAACTCTCGACCGGCAATGTATTCTTCAATCAGCAGCTCGCCATTCAGTCCGTTGTTACGCAACCAATCTACTTGTTTTTGCAACGTAGCCTCATCTGCCACCACATTGCCATCGAACACTCCCACGCTTGATCCTTCCGCGTTAGGTTTAATAATTTTCGGAAAACGAGTAGTTCCAGGCACAGCAATACCCAATCCAGCCACCGCTAATTTGGCTAGTCGCTTATCCATCTTGAGTGCGTGAACGGTTGGTGTTGAGTGAGTGTATGGCAGTTGCAATTGCTCACAAATCATGGGCACCCAAGATTCCCGAGCGTCACCATGTAACCCCTCCGCAATGTTAAAAACTAGATCGATGTTGTCTCTGTGCTTTTGCAGCTGCTCAAAAATATCAGGCCCCGCTTCCAGTGGAATCACCTGATACCCAAGCTCTTGGATTACCCGTGTGATTGCAGCAATTGCCTCTGGAGAATCAAAATCAAGTTGATTTGAGTACCCTGCTCCATCGGCGTGCTGAACATTAAAGCAAAATGCAATTGTGTGCATACTGCAATAACTATACGGATTTTACGTATTTTTGCCACCGGAATTGGGCTCTCCCGTGGAACATCACTTCACCGTCACGCTCTTGGCAATATTCCTGGGCGTATCAACCGGATTGCCCTTCGCCACCGCCAAGTAATATGCCAACAACTGCAACGGAATCACTGTCGTGAGGGCACTTGCCTCACCCAAATCTGGCAGTGCAACATGGGCAGAAGAGACCGCCAATGTGACACTTCCTAAGCTATACACACTCGCTCCGCGCGCCACCACCTCATGAGCAGCGCTCTCAATGTCCTTAAGAGCCTCATCCTGCGCGGTGAGAACCACCACCGGCACGCCTGGTTGCATCAGGGTGATGGCGTAATGCTTGAGGTCCCCGGCGGGAATTGCGTGCGCATGAATGTACGAGCCCTCAATAATCTTGACCATACCCTCGCGTGCAATCTCCATCAGCTGCCCTTTGCCCATCAGAAACAAACTGGGAGTACGCAGCAGCTGTTTGGCCAGTGCTTGCAGCTGTTGGTGTAGTTGCGTATCGGTCAGCAGTACATTAATTTGTTTGGCGGTTTGGCGCAATTTCTTGACTCCTGCAGCATATTGCTGAGCCACCGTGTGTGCCAACAGAAATCCCCATGCAATCTGAGACAGAAAAATCTTGGTAGACATGACGCAGACTTCCGGACCAGCTCCTGCCATGAAGGCAAAATCTGACATGCGCGTCATCATGGAACCAGCCATGTTGACGTAACTGGCTATAGTTACTCCCTTGGCTTGTGCGTGTTCGAGCACCTCCAGGACGTCGGCAGTCTCGCCGCTTTGGGAGGGTGCAATGATGATGTCCCCTTTCTTGAACAATGACCAATATGATTGGCTTTCCGCACCGACCAGACTGACTGCAGGAATGTGCGCAATCTGGCGCAGGTACAATGCAATCTGCGCAGCAGCAACGCCAGCAGTACCCGAGCCAATGGTATACACAGACTTTGCCTTGCGAATCGCCCGCGCTAATTCCTCTAGCTTTTCTGGTGATTGAGCGATGACCGCCTGCACCGTTTGCACTGACTCATTGATTTCCTTGAGCATGTAGTGCGCGAACCCAGCTTTGTTGAGCTCCTGATGCTGACTTGTGTATGGCTCAAATCGAGTTTTGACCGCTTTACCAGACGCCACCGCAAACAAAGCAACTTTCTTCCCCTCGACAACAACCAGCTGGCCGTTATCCACCATCAGAATCTGGTCACAATCAGCGCTCAGAGATAAGGCATCTGATGATAACAATACCGCTTTGTCCTTGCTGCTCTGCCCCACAACCAGAGGTGAACCATTGCGGACAGCCAGCAGAGTGCCATCTGTAGTGATGATTGCAAAGGTATTTCTGCCCGCAGCCTGCTGTGCAGTTTGGCGCAAGGATTCATGCAGCGTTTTGCCGGCTGCAAGCGACTGTTCAATCAAGCGCACCAACACTTCGCTATCTGTCTGAGAACTAAACGAAAACCCCGCTGCACGCAGTTGCTGCGCAAGTTCTGTTGCGTTCTCCACAATTCCGTTATGCACCAATGCAAACGAGCCATCACTAGCTAAGTGCGGATGGGCATTGATCTGCGTCACCCCGCCATGTGTCGCCCACCGCGTGTGCCCGAGCGCAACAGCACCAACCACAAACTTTGTTTCTGCCTGCAGTTCTGGCACGTGACCAACTTCTTTTTGCCAGTGTAGTCTCTGCCCGACTGCTGCGACCACACCCCAAGAATCGTACCCCCGATACGCCAACCGCCGCAGTCCTGCAAATACTTGTGGTGCTGCTGGTTTACCACCAGCGTACGCGAAAATTCCACACATGTGGCCTCCTTTTGTGAGTGCTACTAGAAAAAATTGTTGGCAGAAACGGTTCGACCAACTGTGGTGCGAACAGTGCTTTGGCTCACCCATTGCTGGATGCATTTGACACTGTACTTAACTGGACTACCACCTGACCAGAGGGTTTCCGCTGATGCTCATGCTGCAACGCGCAGCATGGTCCGATTGTGCATGGGTTTAACCCATGCACCCCTCTTCCTCGTTACCCCGCCTTGGCGGGACCAGACGCTCTAAAAAATTCTTATGCCACCCCCTTTCGTTTCTTATTACTGGTCTAGTATAGCAGCCTTCCTCATCCTTCCCTTTCCCCAACTTCATGCTATAATTGTTCCTCTTGCAAACTAAAACTCTAGCAAAGCAATTATGAAACAAGGCATTCACCCAAACTGGCACAACGACACCGCAGTTACCTGTAGCTGTGGCAATCAATTTCAAATCGGCTCCCTGACCGACACCCTGATCGTGGACATCTGCAACAAATGCCATCCGTTCTTCACCGGCGAGATGCGCTTCGTGGACCGCCAAGGTCGGGTGGATAAATTCATGAAAAAAGTTGCCAACGCCCAAACCACTGCTGCTGGCAAAAAGAACAAGAAATCCAAAAAACAAGACGACGCCAAAGACGAAGGTCCACGCAAGTCATACCAGGACATTCTTCGCCAACAGCAAACTAACCTCAAGCAATCTGCTGCTGCGGACACTGTCCCCACCAAAACAGCCGCTCCTGCTGAAACTGCCGCCAAAGCTGCAAACAAGTAGCTACCCGCACTCCAAGAAATCTACCGGCACTCAAGTGGCGGTATTTTTGCTAGGATACAGACACGTATGTCTTCACCAAACCCTTATCAAGCTCAGCTCGATGAACTCAGTGCCAAAATTGCCGAATCACAAGCGCTAGCTAACGACCCCGAACTGGGCGAACTGGCCAGAATAGATCTGGAACAGCTCACCGCGGAGCAGGCCCAGTTGCAAGCTGCTGCCGAACAGTTCGGCACGCACACTGAAGAAGCCGGCCCACTCTCCGCCCACGTCAACTGCACTATCGAAATCCGCCAAGGTGCCGGCGGCGATGAAGCTAAAATCTGGGCCAATGACTTACTGCGCATGTATTTGCGCTTTGCAGAGTTGAGCGGTTTTACAGTCGAGTATCTCGACGATCTAGTGGTCAAACTGAAAGGCCGCACGCGCGAGCTGCCAAACCTAGAGGAACCCGAGGCCGCCACCACTGCCTACGCTGCACTCAAGTACGAGTCCGGCGTGCATCGCGTCCAGCGGGTACCCGCCACTGAAGCACAGGGACGCATTCATACTTCAACCGCCTCTGTTGCAGTGCTGCCCGAAGTTCCTAAAAACGCCGTGGTGATTCGTGATGAAGACCTCGAGTGGCAATTCATGCGCTCCGGGGGTGCTGGAGGTCAAAGCGTCAACAAAACCAACAGTGCTGTTCGGCTGATTCATGCGCCCAGCGGCATTGTCGTCAATGCCCGCCAAGAGCGTAAACAAGCCCAAAACCGCGAGATCGCCCTCGACCTGCTCAGAGCCCAGTTGTGGGAAATAGAAGAAGAAAAACGCTTGGCTGAAGTGGGCGAAGCCCGCAGTGCGATCGGCCGGGCACAAAGAGCCGAAAAAATCCGCACCTACAACTACCCACAAAATCGCGTCACCGACCATCGCACGAAACAATCGTGGTACTCGCTCTCGACTATCATGGAGGGGCAGCTCACCACTATGTTGACCCAGCTACACGAAGCGTTGCGGACAGGAACTGTCGCAGAAGGTTCAGAAGAAGACGAAACAGACTAACTTGATCTATTCCCCGCTCCTCTGTAACGTGACAGTTATTTCTTGAGTTTCACCCTCGCGCCAGTACTT
>CAZBMX010000042.1:0-7664 GCA_964493195.1 uncultured Pseudomonadales bacterium | reverse complement strand
ACTTTGCCATGACTATCCACATCAGCTACCTGGTTATTGTGCCTAAACTTCGACAAATTACTTTTGTGCACCGCAGTAAACACTCGATGAAACTTGGGAGTCAGACTCTTGATGTTTTTAACGATGATATATACTCAGCCTTATGCAAGAGGTGTTAAAGATACAGAATGATCGAGGGTTGAGTTTGGCAGCAATTCTAGAACTTCCTGAGGAGAATGCTGATGTCTATCCATTTGTTATACTGCTGCACGGATTCAAAGGGTACAAAGAAGAAGAAAACTATTCTACACTTGCAACAGAACTGTTGGAGCAAGGCATAGGTTCAATTCGTTTTGATGCATCGGGATTCGGCGAGAGCGAGGGAACACTAGCAGATGACTATCGTTTTTCCAATTACTACAGGGACGTCGAAGCTGTGTATCGCTGGTTGCTTTCGCGACCTTTTGTAGATGCAAATCACCTTGGTGTATGTGGTGCAAGTATGGGCGGAGCACAGGCTATTAATTTTGCAGCGAAGCACCCAGAAATCCAAGCTGTCTGCGCAATTTCTTGTCCGGACAAAATTGGAACACGTGATGCTTTGGGTGGCAATGTAGCAAAACAGTGGAAAGCGAGTGGATTTCTGGAAGAAGTGAGCTCAAAATATGGACCTATTCTCATCCCCTATGCATATTTACAAGATGCGCAACAATTTTCATGTATTGATCTTGTCCGAAAAATCAAAGTTCCAATACTAATCATACTTGGAAAAGAAGATGACGTTGTGTTGCCGGAGCAAACTCAAGCAGTATTTCAAGCTGCAAATCAACCGAAACAATTAGTCGAGTTAGCAAAGATGGATCATGCGTACAAGAAAAATCCAGAAGTGTTGGACATGGTGAATGGACTGGTTACCGAGTTCTTTTTGGAGAGATTGTAGTAAAGTTTACAAAACCAACATCGCATCCCCAAACGAATAAAACCGATACTTTTGTGCGATCGCTTCACGGTACGCTTTGCCCAGCAAGCTATCTGCAAACGTAGTAAACGCTTGCGTGGTTTGCGGCGCACTGGTAAACGCTCCTACCAGCATGAGCAGCGTGGATTCTGGCAGGTGAAAGTTGGTGATCAGCTGGTCAACTGCGCGAAACTGGAACGGGGGGTAGATAAAAATGCTGGTGTCTTTTGCCTGTGGTTCAAAGGTATGTGTGGGGGACTCAGCCAGCACACTTTCCAGCGTGCGTACACTCGTGGTTCCCACGGCCAGGATTTTTTTGCCGGCTGCTTTGGCGGTAGTGAGCGCTGCGGCAGTTGCGGCGTCCAGTTCAAACCACTCGGCGTGCATGTGATGGTCGGTGATTGACGCAGTCTTGACGGGTAGAAACGTGCCCAAGCCGACGTGCAGGGTGACTTCGTGGATCTCGATTCCCTTGTGACGTAGGTTTTTTTCGACCGTTGGGGTGATGTGAAAACCAGCAGTGGGGGCCGCAACGGAGCCCGGGGTTTGGGCATAGATGGTTTGATAGCGCCGTGCCACTTCGGCGCTGGTGTCGTCTGCGCTGATGTACGGGGGTAGGGGAGTGTGGCCGATTTGGTCAAGGGTTTTGAGCAGCTGTAAACCTGATTGGTTGAATACAAGCGTGCGCGTGTAGTCATCCTCGGCGCCGAATCCAGTGCACTCGGCTGCTAGATCAGAGTCGGGGAAAGAGAGGAGCGTGCCGGGTTTTATCCCAGGTTTGGTGAGACAGTCCCAGATTTCGGTTTCTCTGGAGCTAGAAAGTTTTTTGTTCAGCAAAAGTTCTATCGTGCCACCACTGGTTTTTTGGCCGAACAATCGAGCTTTGATCACTTTGCTATTGTTGCGCACCAAAATAGTTTGGGAGTCCAGCAGGTCTGGCAGTTCAAAAAATCGGTGGTGCGACAGCGATCCGTCGCGGCGATCCACCACCAACAAGCGACTGTGGTCGCGCTGGGGGGTGGGGGACTGGGCGATGAGTTCTGGCGAGAGGTGGAAGGCGAAGTCTTTGGTGGTGAGCATATCCAGGCAGCATTATATAATACAGGGTGTATGAATGAGCAACGTGACTTCAGTTTCAGCCTGCAAAATACCACGCGGCACGGTCGTGCTGGTCAAATAACCACCCCCCACGGCCAAATCCAAACCCCAGTCTTCATGCCAGTTGGCACAGCAGCAACGGTCAAGTCTTTGGATAATGCAGATCTGGAAACAACCAAAGCCCAAATCATCCTCGGCAACACCTACCATCTTTATTTACGCCCTGGCACGGAAGTTCTCACCCAGCTCGGTGGCATGCACGGCATGATGGGGTGGGACAGGCCCATTCTCACAGATTCTGGTGGTTTCCAGGTCTTTTCTTTGGGTGCACAACTTGGTCAGCAGGGTAAGCGAGCGCTGGAGGTTGATGGACAGCTCCAACCCGCAAAGATCTCGGACGACGGTGTTACCTTCACTTCTCACTTGGATGGCAGCAAACATCTGTTCACCCCAGAGAAGGCGATCGAGATTCAGCGCAGCATCGGCGCGGACATCATCATGGCATTTGACGAGTGTTTGCCCGACAGCGCTCCATTGGCAGTGGCTCGGGAATCTGTAGAGCGTACACACCGTTGGGCAGCGCAATGCATCCAATATTGGGAGGAGCAGGGGAGGCAGAGTTTGTATGGCAAGTACCAGGCATTGTTTGGCATCATCCAGGGTGGTTTGCATCAGGAGCTGCGCGAACATTCGGCTAAAACAATCACCAGCATGCATTTCGACGGCATCGCTGTAGGCGGGGAGACGGTGGGGTACAACATGCCGGGTACGGCGGAAGTTATGGGCTGGATCGAGCAGTTGCTGCCCCAAGACAAACCGCGGTATGCCATGGGATTGGGGAGCGACCCACAGGATGTGGTTACTGCTGTGCGGTTGGGTTTCGATATGTTTGACTGCGTCAATCCGACTCGTTTGGCGCGCAATGGCGCACTGTATGTGGGGGAGTTGGCTCAGGAGAGTGGCAAGCTGGTTTTCAAATCTGATTTTGACAAATCGCGCCTCAGAATTGGTACTGCCCAGTACAAAACTGACCAATCTGTCATTCAACCTGGCTGCGATTGCTACACCTGCCAGTCTGGATACTCGAGGGGATATCTACACCATTTGTACAAGACGGCAGAATTGAGTTACTATAGATTAGCTTCAATCCATAACGTTCGGTGCATGCTGCGCTTAACTGAGCAACTTCGCGCCGAGATTTTGCGTTCATAACACAACACAACAACCATGAGACCTGCCCGGTTATCAGCTCGAACGAGATCGCACGTGCGCCGAAAGACACGGGCTTCAGTGGTTATCAGTCAACGATCAGCAGATCATCGCAGACGTCCTCTGCGGGCTGCAACGGTATCTGCGCATAGGTATGGAGCAGAGTTGTTGCTTGTGTTCAAGCGCTTACTCACAGCGCTGTTAGGTTTATTTCTAGTTTGCGGTGGGACTTGGTTGTTGGTGATTGCTGTGTTTTTACCACAGTTTTTATTCGCAAGACATTCAACGCAAATTGTGGCTTTTATTCCAGAGACAGCTACTACACCTGTGTTGCTTATGCGAATTGAACCCAATTGGCAAGACTCACAGCTGTGGTGGGTGAGTGGCAGTGTAGTTCCAAGTCAGTCTGAGAACTTAGCTGCACGAGCGCTGAGCCAGCAGTTTGGTGTGTTGATTGAATTGGCGATTCCGCTAAACATAGCTTTTTCTGATGAGGCAGACACAGTACTCAACAGCGTTTTGCAGGGAGAATCCGCGACCGAAAGATTGCAGCAACTACGCTCAGAATCTGGTTATGCTGTTGAGCAGCTACGTCAGGTGTTGGGTGTACACCAAGAAGAAATTGCTCATAAGACGCTTGAGGAAATGAGGTCCGAACCTTTGGTGCCCGTAATTAATCCAGCGGAAAGTACTCGCTGTCCTGTGGCAGTCGCGAATGCCACTAAGATTTCAGGTTTAGCTGAGGATGCGAGCAGGATTCTCGAACGATCAGGGCTCTTGGTAGTCAAAACTGTCTCAGCAACAGAGCCGTTGTCTATCACGCGATTGCGTGTATCAGAAAAACTATCCACAGAGTGTGAGGAAATAGTGAGTGTCTTGACTCGCAGTCTGAGGGTTGAACGGTTGCCCGCACAATCTTCAGAGCAACCGCTTTTTGACCAATATCGAGCAGATATTTTGCTTGAATTAGGAGATGATTGGAACAGACAGGAGGCTACCGGAGGATAGGGACACGTTTACTCTTCAATTGTGCGGTCAGTCTCGATTTCGTCAATCGATTTTTCATAATCTTGATCAGTCTCAAGAACTTCAACTGGAATGTCTTCATCGAGTAAAAATCGATCATCAATGTCTGCTGATGAGCTGTGGTTGAGTTTGCCAGGCGGAAAAGAGTGAACTTCTTTGTTTTTCTTGGAGCGATGTGTCTCTTTTAGAAATACACTGCAAGCATTATTTGCACATGATCGGATGGTGCATGAATAGAGATTCCCTGTAGTAATAAGCCTGGTTAATCGAAACGAAAGATCTTCGGGAAGTGCACCAACGTATTGGTTGTCACATTCAACTGAGATGTATCGATTCTTGAGCTTGAGTTCACACTGTTGACCTACAGAGAGCTGGTCAAGGACTTGTTTGCCTGCCAGGCGATGCAGTTCGATTGTTTTGGTTTTTCCGGGTTCTTCAATGAAGTACTGGCTGGTGAATGAAACAACGGTTGTGCCATTATTTTTGAGTCGAGCTAGGTTACGTTTGGCGATGGGATTAAGTTTTTCAATTTCCAAAACTTTATTAAAGGCATCTTTAGCATGCGACTTTTGCTGCAGTTGCATGTGTGCCACACCCAATCGGTTGAGTGCACTTACATCAGTAGCATTATGTTGCAGCAGCATCGAGTTGAACTCAACGGCAGCTTGCCAATCGGCTCGTTTTGCCGCAGCAATCGCCAACTGGCGAACTTGGATTAGATTTGGATTAGGGGTTTGTTGCATCGGTGTAAACAACGCACTGAAATGCGCAACAGCACGTTGTGGAAGGATACAATCGTGCTTGCGCTCTGTCAAGCATTAGACTTGCCTCGTGCGCCGGATGCAACTCGAGGGTATAATGAGTACTGGTACCTCCCGTATGACCGGTACACGCGAAAGCCAAGTTTGGGGGCGAGAAAGGCGCAGATGTCAGGACACAGCAAATGGAATAATATTAAAAATCGTAAAGGTGCAGCTGATACTAAGCGCGCGTCATTGTTTACGCAGATTGCTAAACTAATTCGAGTTGCAGTCAAAGAGGGAAAATCGGGTGATCCAAAAAGCAATCCATCTTTACGGTTAATGCTGGAAAAAGCTCGCGCTGCCAATATGCCGAACCATAACATTCAGCGTGCAATTGAGCGGGGGTTGGGCAAGTCTTCATCGGGAGCAGTGATTCAGGAGATAACATACGAAGCGTTCGGCCCTGGGGGAGTAGGAATGCTCATTGTCGCACATACAGACAATCCTAACAGAACAAGTTCGGAGGTGAAGTTTTTGCTCTCACGCGGCGGAGGTTCTTTGGGTGGCCCTGGGAGTGCTATGTACTTGTTCGAACGCAACAAAGAATCGGGTGAGTATCAGACCACAATGCCGATTGAGATAGACGAAACAGCACTCGAGAAACTACTAGAACTTACAGAATCTCTTGAAGCAAATGATGACGTTGAGCAAGTATTTGTAGCCACCCATTTGCCTGATGAAGAGGAGATAGCAGCATGAGGCGAAGAGAAAAGTTTGTCGTTGCAGCCGTCTTATTGAGTGTAGGACTATTTGGTGTTCTGCAGGTGCCACTTGAATTGCGATACTTGGCAGTGGCTGTTTTTATGACCGTAACATATGGTGCAGCAACTTGGGCGCTCTCGGATGACTTGCAGCGACATGAACGATTAACCGTCGTGCCTTTTCCGGCTTTGTATGCTGGCTCAGTGAGTTTGTTTTACTTCTTGTTGCCAACGCACTTTTTTAGCCAGCTTGGAGTGTTAACGTTGTTTGGCGTGGGAATGTATGCGTTGTTTTTGACCGCTAACATTTGGTCAGTGGCCAAAGGAAGAACAATACAACTGGTTCATGCAGCACATGCAGTTGGCTTGCTGTTTACTTTGTTAACTTCCTTGTTATTAACGAATACGATCTTCTCACTTCGATTACATGTTTTTTCGACAACAATCTTAGTTGCGCTGTCTCACGCTTTGCTAATCTTTATGTCGTTGTGGTCTGTGCAGCTGGAAAACAAAATTCCAAAGCATATCCTTGGTTTATCAGCGGTTTTAACATTGGTTGTGGCAGAAATGGCAATGGCTCTCAGTTTTTTCCCACTTTCTGTATGGTATAGAGCTTTGTTTATTATGTCGGTGTTGTACATCAGCCTGGGAATCTTGCAAAACTATCTTCGTGGTCGTTTGTTTAGTCGAACTTTAGCAGAGTACTCGCTGGTCGCCCTGTTTGTAGTGGTTATTTTTGCGTTTGTTTTTCCCTATAAATAATTAATTGATATATCAATGTTTTTTCACATTGCACTAGAGGAGAAGGGGGTAGGGTGTGAAAAATGAATCAGCAGCAGTTCATAAAAATTTGTAGTACAACTTCAAGTCAGTGAGGTTCATAGGTATAGATTTTGAGGCAAGTTTTTTAAGAAGTTTGAACTTGAACAAACACACACTCAAATTCTAAAATTTTTTAGAGTAGAGGGTGTGAAAAAAATGAGAAGAGTGGATAGAAAACTTATGTCACATGCGAACAAGGGGAGACCAGAGGAAATGATATAGTTTGATACACATAACAAATGTGGATAACTGTGAAAGTTATAGGACTAATTTAGCCTTTCTATGCCTGGTGAAAGCATAGTAAGACTCTGTTTAGCTGGAATGATGCAAAAATAAATAGAACTAAACATATCGAGGTTGCGGAGTGTCAGTGAGCCTGGATTTCCTCTGGTGAAGGGTATGAACAGAAAATACCCGAAGTCATTCTCGAGTATAAATGCATGAATCAGCCTCCTACAAGAAGAGCCCTCAATAGGGCTGTTTAAGGGGGTGCACATCAAGTAAAGAGAGCTGTGTCAAAGAAGCATTTGTTCATACAGTGAGCAGTAATACATTATCACGTTGTTGTTCAGTATTTTATTTGCTCTACTCCGACGGGAGAGTGGCTGTGTCAGTGAATGTATCATGTCGCACAATATTACTTTTACGACATAGAACCGAGTGTGCAGGTAGATTGCTGAAATTTGCCGGTTTATGTTGCACCTGTATTTTTCTGTTTATCAGTTTACTTATGTGTGCTTATCTATTTATTTTTATTCTTTGGGCTGGACTCTTGCCTCTCTCATTGGTGACTCGTTTTTACCTGTTTTTTGGATTTGTAGTTAGTCGAACCTAGACTTACCTGTCTTTCTTGAGAAAGCTAGCCTGGTAGCTAAAATGCAAACGATGAGTTACTCAGCTTTGTAAATCAAAGCCGATTTTGGGGCTCTCAGCAGGTCGATTTTGCCTGGTGTTTTCGCTTGTTTCCGCGTAGTGTCGCACGCTGCTTTTGGACTAGTTCTGTCGCTTGTTTGCAAGTTGTCTACGCAGCTTCTTTGTTTCGTTGATTAGTGACGGCGCGCTTCAAAT
>CAZBMX010000041.1:0-7771 GCA_964493195.1 uncultured Pseudomonadales bacterium | reverse complement strand
GCGGAGAGCGAGGGATTCGAACCCACGGGACCCGTAAAGGTCACAGTTTTCAAGACTGTTGCAATTGACCACTCTGCCAGCTCTCCTTGAGTTTTGTACCACAGGGGTGTGTAGTAGACAGGGCTATATTGTACCATTGTGAGTACTATTCTGAGGGCTGCAAATCGTGTACACTGTGATCATGGATCAACAGAGTCCAAACCCTACAAAACCGTTCGGCGACCCGGTGCGCACAGTTTTTGGCGGCCATGTTTCTCAGCAACCGGTTGCTGTTGTGACTCCAGAAGTTTCTGTTGCAGCTCCACAGCAATCCGTTGACTCAGCACAAGTAGTCGCGGAGGCCAATTCACAACAAGTGGCCCAGGAAGCTCCTCCAGAGCAAACAGTGGGGACATCCTCGGTAACAGCAGCTGATCTACCAGCAGAACCTGCCACGCCACTGGCAGGGACGGGTGCAGCCACGACCTCTGAGACAGTCCCTGCAAACGCTAACGACGTTGACTTCAATCCATACATTGAGGAGCTGCTATATGAATGGCGAGCAGGTAGCAGACCGTTCAAAAAACGAAATCGACAGTACTTCATGACGGTACTGACAATTGCCATTCTCTTGTCGCTGATTCTCTTTTTCGCTGGGCAGTTTTTACCCATTGCAGTAGTGATCGCGGTTGCATTTTTGGCATACATTATGGCTGTCATTCCTCCTCAGGAGGTTGTATACCAGTTCACGACTTATGGAATTAGGATAGAGGACGAGCTGTATTATTGGGAGGAGTTGAGCAGATTTTGGTATGATGATGTGTATAAGCAACGAGTGTTGTTCTTTGAAATCGACCGATTTCCTTTTCGGCTTTCACTCGTGCTAGGGGATGGTTTTGTTGAGCAAGAACTCTCCAGTTTTCTACAGTTATTCTTGTTGCATGAGAAACCGCCACTTACCATGTATGAACGCGCTGCTGAATGGTTACAAAAGAAACTTCCCTTGGATATAGAGTCTTGACCAATTGTTTGATACAATACATCGGTTCCATCCCAAGCACCCGTAGCTCAGGTGGATAGAGCATCAGTTTGCGGAACTGAGGGTCGTGCGTTCGAGTCGCGCCGGGTGCACTTTGTTTTCCATAGTATATTTCCTCAGAGTCGTGCGGCGCTTTCTCCGCACTCTGGAATTTCCTCCCACGATCTTACAATTTGTTATAATCATTCTGGTCGGAAATTCAAGCTCTGAGGAAATATACTATGCAAAACAGTAAAGAACACATATGAAAACAACTCAAAAGAAACGTAGGCTATCCAGAAATATGAGTGACGCCTGGCTCGGTGGAGTGTGTGCTGGTTTAGCGGACTATTTTGATATTGATGTAGTGTTTGTCCGGTTGGTTTGGGTGCTGCTGCTCATTCCCGGCGGCGTTCCCGGTGCGGTGCCATATGTGGTGCTGTGGATTTTGATGCCGGTGAAGTAGAATACAACAGTTTGCTGGTAATCATGGAGGGATGTCGGAGCGGTTTATCGGCCAGCTCTCGAAAAGCTTGGGGGACTTTGTCCCACGGGGGTTCGAATCCCCCTCCCTCCGCAAGGCTTAATGTTGTTAGTTTGGCATTAAATTTTTTCATTTTTTCTGTTCATTTGTAAAATATAGACCTTATAGTATAATTCTTGGGTAAAATCTTGAGTAGAATAATATGCCACTAGAACGTATTGCACCCGAACATGCTACAGTTGGGAGTTTAGTTAATAGTGTACATTCATTTTCCTTAAATGGTTTGCATTCTAATGGGTCAACTAATTGTGAACGACAGGGGAATACTAATTTTCTTAAGAAATGGAATGCGACACCCAACGCACGCAAACGCGAACTGCTTTGGCAATACTACGAACTGATTCACAACTTGTTGATCAGAGAAGGTAAAGTTACTCAAGAAGATATGATTCATAGGCCAACTGTGGAACAAATGGCAGCTGCGCTAAGTTCTTCTGAAAATATTTTTGAAGAGTGGATTGAGTTGGGACAGTTAGCTGCGTACATCTCGCAGAGCAGAGTGATTGGCAACAATGACACAAGGTTTACAAATGATGAAATTCAAGCATTATTGCGTACTCTCGCAGAGAACTCAGTGCAACAGGGTAAGTACAATAGACCGAATCTTGAAGTTTTTCAGCAGCGCGTTTCTGCAAATCTCGTAGTACAGGCAATCGATAATTTGATTGGAAATGGGCTTGATGCCTTGATACCGGATAAACAGGTGGGAATGTTTGCTTCGGGCATTAAGTGTTTAGCAGCACTTTTAAAACCCGGTGAAGGCGAAGTGTATGTAATCAGCAAAACTCGTGGAATGCAAACGCAGGTTTTAAGAATGAGAAGGTCAGTTGTCGGTCGGTTGTTTATAAATGTTTTACCTATAGATAGGGTACGGGGTACTGTAGTTAAGGACATACCCGGTGTGTCAGGTACATGTGTGAAGGTCATTGGGTTGAAATTTACGAATGCAGACCGCCATCAGATTTTACGGTCACTTGCTTTTTCTAGTGGGCTCACACCTGACGGTGTTAAAATTTCGATAAAAGGTTTGAGATCTCCAAATAAACATAGATCAACTATATGGGGCTCTGAACTACAAGCTAAGAAGGAAATCGGTCAGGTTTTAGTGCAGATTTCTCGTGAAGAAATTCTAGTTTCTGATACTGGTTGTGGTATGACTGCGGAACAACTGCATAAACTATTCGTACCAAGGCAAGGGACTAAGTCGCTGCAACTTTTGGAGGCGTCTCAGGCGCGATTAGCTGTTCAAAAACATGGTTACATTAAAGCTATTCGATCAGAAGAAGTTTCACTGCCAACTGTAATTTTACAAAGGCGTGGTGAGGCCTTGCAAAAGATTTTGATACCGAAGGCTAGTGGATATTTTGTTGGAACAATTTTTATTGAGATGGATGCAGCACTACGCCCAGCTGGCGAAGGAAGAGGGCAAAGTGGGGTTTGTATTGATGAAAATTTTCCAATTGCTATCACCACCTTATTAGACATTTTACTTGGAAGCAGTAGTGACGAGGTTACAAAAGCAACAATTCTATCTACTATTTTAGCGGCTTGCGAGGCATTGGATTCAAGGTCTAGTGAGGGGCGGAGTTTAACACAAGCAGCTCGAATAATTCGCATTACGGAAAAATTGATTTTAGAAAAAGGAGAGAAAATTATTCAGAAACTGTCAAAGACACACTTGCTAATTCCGAATAGTGGTGCATATGAAAGATTGGTGATGAGCGAGGCCAAACCGGCTCTGGTGTTGCATTCAAAATTGCTAAAGTTCAATCACATCTTTGATGTAGTTGGCTTGAGCAGAATGCTGGGACAAGAAGCAGGTATTGATCCTCATTCGAAATATAGGGTCTTTGCGGCACAGATGAAAATTGATCGCAATTTGCCAACAGGTGTTCAAAGTACGGGGCTTGCTCAGGAGTTAGTTGACCACTTGCAGAGAGCAAAAGGTGATGCATTACCGGTTATTATTGATCATGTCTATCACCATGTGATCATTGAAAGCACCTATGCTGAAGTATATGAAGCGTTATTCAAAATTGGAGTAACACGAGGTTTCTCTGAGGATGAATCGAACGTATTTAACTTGTATAGGGAATGTTTGGTAGGTTTGCTTAATGATGCTGTTGAAACCTGCTATGAAATTAGCCATGAAAAATCTGTGGTTAAGCCCGTGAATCTATTGACGATAGAAGAAGGAAAAAGTAAAGCAATCTTTAAAACAAGTGAGGCTGGCAGGCAATCTAAACTAGATATTTTGAATGCATCTGATGGAAGTCAACTGCTTGGCAGAACAGGTGAGTATATCGAAAGCATAGGGCCTCAGTTGGATACAATTGGCGTAGATTACGGGTGTTCTACTCTGACGTCAATGGGTGTGCATCATTCGCTTAGCTCCTTACCAACTGCGTTACCAGTCGAAAATTTTGCTCGCATACAGTTCTTTGAAAATGACGAACTTCAGGTCGTAAACAACATGTACTCGCTAGTAATTGATGGAAAACAGTACTGTTTTATCCATACGTATGAAACCATTGAGATAAGGATATGGGATGCAGAAACGGGCAAACTAATATTACTCCCCAATTGCAAATCAATACCCAACAAAAGCGCCAACTTAGAAATGCATCCATTTAAAATGTCTGGGCATTATTATATTGCACTGCTACACAACAGAAATATTTACACCAAGATATTCGCCGTAGAAGACTTGATAGCTGGTCAAACGGATGAATACATGTCTGGCATTATCGAATTGCCGGCAGATAATCAGTCTAGTTATGCGGATAAGTGGTCTATTTTTGGGCTAAATAATGAACCAACCTATCTTAAAGTTTGCAATCAAAGATTCAGTCCCAACTGTTTTGATTTAGTTTTTTTCAGCTTTAATAGAGATAAAGGTAAGTTTGTGCAGTTAGGTAATGTCATTACTGTATCTGGGTATTACCGCTCTCACACTGTGGTTGAAGCAAGTGATTCAACAGTTGAATTGATCATTTGTATTCACACTGATTCGATAGGTAGCGCAGAAGTTGTAAAGTACAAATTTGATGTATCACAGGTGCGGGAAAAAACAACTCTGCTTGAGTTTGATGAGGTAAGTTATCGTAGTAGTGTAGAGAATTTAAAGTGCGTCAAGTATAACAATAATGACTATCTGTTAGTTGTACGCAGGAGTGGCGAGCTGTATCTTTCTAGAACGGAGGCCCCTGATCAGTGTTTAGAAGAACCCACCGTTCTTACAAAAATAGATTTTGGCCATGATTCATCGGGTATGCAGATTTCTGATGCTCATGGAAGATTTGTGCTGATCACTTGTTCAGACACAAACACTATTCACTTGTTCGAAATTGATTTTGAGAATAGAGTACTTGTCGGACATGCGAGTAGACAAGTCGCTTCAGTCACGGAAAGTCGTTACAATGTGGGTATCGATTCAGCCCAGTTCTTTTTCGTAGGGAATGGTCTGCGTGTATGTTATAAAACATCCACAGCTTGTGGGGGGTATCTCGATGTTCGAAAAATTAACGGTTTATTATCCCTAGAGCAAATTCTTGATCCTGATTACAGGAATTATCTTGAACTTTACGCTGAATATGCTGAATTAATGAAATTGCCTGAATATCAGCAATTTCCGCAGATCTCGAGAGAAAAATTTGAGTCTGGAATGGCCTATTTTTTCTATTCCATAGACGAGTTCAGAAAAAAAATTAAAGGTCTAAAGCTCCTGCTTGAAAAACTCAAGGTAGTTAAGCTTTTTACACCAGATTTATTAGACTATATTGAAAACCATGTAGATCCGAATGACAAGGAAAAAGTATTTGGTGAGCACATGATTATAAACCTTACAAATGCATTAGTAGACTCGATCTTTTTGACGAAAAAAGTACACTGGGAGTATTTGCTCACGCATTCCGTAGACAACATTTTTAAATGCGTTTTACCTTTTCTAGAAACACTGGAGCTAGAAAAAAAAGTGCCATTGATTGAAGAAAGAATGACGATATATCAAGGTATCACAATCTGTCTTTGGGGACTTATCTTAGAGTTTCATGATAATCCAGAATTGTTAACAAAAAAATTATCTGAATTGTATGATAGGTTGGCTATACTTGATAAAAAAGGGGTGCTAATAGAGTTTTGCACTGCACTACAATTCCAGGCATCAAAAAAATACACTTACACTAGATACGAGGAAGTGTTGTTGTTGCTCGACTCTCAAACAGCATCATACTACCAATTCGCTATGCGCAACATTGACGTTGTGCGGTCTCAGGAAGTATCACTAGATTTGCCTTTCGATAGATATGTTCCTGTGTCTGTTTTAGCTTATTTTTCTAAAGTTGTAGGATTGCAGTCATTATCCGAAATAGAAGCATTTGTACTAAACAAATATGGTTTAACCCTAGAGAAATTTGATAGCACAAAAATCGATTTGTCAGAATTTGACAATGATTGGCGTATAGCAGTCTACTTTTCGGGAGGGAGTGGTGTTGAACAGCGAGAACTGATACAGAATAGTGATGACGCCATACAAAGAAGAAAGTTATTGTATGGCGATATTACTGAGGGAGTTGTAGAATACGACTTTTGTGTACGGCCGGTGCGTGTAAATGGGGTGAAAAAAGAGTATTTTATATCTGAAATAATTGACAATGGCTGTGGCATGTCAGATTTTGCCAGAATTTGTTTTGCAGTTTCGGGCTTATCAGACAAGAAGCGATTTGCTTCCAATCAATCCGGTGAGTTTGGAATGGGTTTGGCGAGTATATACCGTGATGCAGAATATGTGATTGTTGATACTGTTAGAGTCGTAGATTCAAATGCAATGAGCAAGAGCATAGCTCAGGACATATACTTTGTTGAACGTGGAGCTACTGGATATGCACAAAGGCTTGTGTTAGTACATTCCAGCACCTTGCCAGCAACGAATTCTACAAGGGACATTGGAACAAGAATTCGCATATTGCAGCCAGCAGAACAAGCTGAGCCAAATATTGATGCGCTCATCAAAAAAAACACTGCGCGGAAGTTGGGTTGGTTTACACAAGTTACTACTGCTCATCAAGCACAGTCAGGAGCCGCGGTTCCGGTGAGTTTTTATGATTACTTTACAAATAATGATGATGTATGGGAAAGACGTGCTGTAGAAGTTGCCGGAGTGCATTGTTTGACGCTCGACTGTGGTTCGGGCAGGCAAGTTTCTTTGTATTTGTCTGATGCAGCTGGGGAATCAGAAGTAACGCTGGATGGTCGGGCCTTGCTAACAAGGCAAAGCGAACTACTAGCCTACATTCCTGATCGTATTTTCCCCTTAGTTCAAAGATATAATTTGCGTTTTGACCTTCATGGATTTGCACCGGTGATTGACAGAGGAAGTGTAGTAGATGAAGTAGTTGCCAAAAGTGCAATAGCTGAATTGCTCATCAGATTTGCTTCTCATAGGATGCTCACAGACGCTTCGTACATCCCCGATGGAATGCCGGTAGATTTTCATTCAAATCTGAACTATCTTTCTGTATTTTTGTCCATGCCCCCATCCATCTTTGCTTTAACAAAAAATTGCAATATGGGAGAACGACTAACTTTGGAAAATATCGAAACAATTGCCGAGCTCACCCAAGCAGATGAGTTCAACTTTTTATTATGTGCCTTAGAGCATAGTGTGGAGAACGGTCTAAGAATGAGTGTGCTTGCGAGGAGAGCATATGCGTTCTTGAATGCAGAGGGTGAAGCGAGAGAAGTGTTAAAATTATTATACCCAAATTTAGGTTTTAAATATGTCAAAAAATCATATGAACACTTACTGGAGAAAGTTTCATCGCCTGAAATGTTGTCCCAAAGAACCACATTTAGTCAAAACTGGCAAGTCTTGGTGGACAATTCCTTGTCAGATCTTTATCAAGAGATATATCATGCTAAGGATGTGACGCACGAGTTTGCTAGAAATAGAAGATACCAACTCTTTTGTATGATACTAGAAAAGTTAAAAATTCAATCACCGATCATTATGAGTGATTATCCGAATGCTGCTGGTGCAAGCGCATTAAGAAACACTATCAGCATTTCTGATTCACATTTGAGTTCGCCACAAATTTTCAGAACAGTTATACATGAATTAGCTCATATCATAGAAGATCAGCTGCGTGGCATACCCGGTCTTGGGAGTGAGTTTACTCACCAACAAACTGGTGAAGGATTTCCTTTCGCCTATAAACTTATTGCTTGGAAAA
>CAZBMX010000040.1:0-7831 GCA_964493195.1 uncultured Pseudomonadales bacterium | reverse complement strand
AGGTCGGCAGAGTTTGGCCGCTGACGATGTACTCAGTGCGGCCGGATTTGCAATCACTACACAACTGGCCTGAGGGGCCACGGCAAACAGTAATGGCTTGTACTGATGCAGGAACGGCAAATGTGTGTGGCAGTTCTTCTGAAAGTTGTAGACGCATAATTGAGTTCCAAATTGGTGAAGCACCCGTCACGCCAGAAGCGACAGCGCTCATAGGCGTGTTGTCATTGTTGCCCACCCAGACACTGACTACGCGATTGCTGGTGTAGCCGAAGGTCCAGTTGTCCCGCAAGTTGTTGGTGGTGCCGGTTTTGACGGCTACTTCTTGGTTGGGGATGCTTAGGGCAGATTGTGGCCCAAATGCCGGTGTGCGGGCTGTGTTGTCCGACAGCACATTGGTGATTTGATAGGCAATGCCAGAGTCGAGTACAGGGATGCCGTTGCAGGGCTCTACTACAGGTTGCACAGCTTCGGACACACAGGGATTTTGATACAGTGTCCGACCGTTGCCGTCAGTGATGGAAATGACTGCTTGCAATGGCACGCGCTGGCCGCTCGTGGCAAATGTGCCATATGCTTCCGCCATGTCCACCATGCGCACTTCGCCGCCGCCCAAAGTGAGCGAGAGGCCGAAACGTGCTCGATCCTGCCAGGTAGTAATGCCTAAGTCCTCCGCTTTGTTAATGAGGGTGGCAACCCCGATGCTGTTGAGCAGTTTGACGGCTGGAATATTGTATGAAGAACCAAGCGCTTCTCGCAGCGTCACTCGGCCATGATACTTGCCGTCGTAGTTCTTTGGACTGTAGGGTGGTGAACCCTGTGCGGTGTAGGTGATAGGGCTGTCTTCTACAACAGTAGCGGGCGAGAAGCCGTGCTCGAAAGCGGTGGCATATGTGAGCGGCTTAATAGAGCTGCCAGGTTGGCGCGGACGGATGGTGAGGTTGACTTGGCCGTCATTGGCGAAGTCAAAATAATTGACGCTGCCCACCATGCTGAGGATTTCCCCAGTCTTGGGATTGGTGATGAGCGCTGCGCCATTACTGACGCGCATGCGGGCTAGTTTGGCCACTTCTGTTGCGACAATTTTTTCTGTTTCTGCTTGCAGCTGCGAATCCAGGGTTGTTTTGATGGTAAGACCTGCGGTGGCCATGTACTCTTCGCCATAGACATCTGCGAGTTGTTCGCGGACGAACATCACAAAGTGCGGGGCAGTGATGTCGACCGTGTTGCTGCTGAACACTAGTTGTTGGTCTGCAGCTTGATCGGCTGCAGCTTGAGAAATGTAGCCGTCTTCTACCATCCGTCGCAGGACTTCATGTTGTCTGGTGATGGCCAGTTCTGGGTGGCTGCCAAACGGAGAGTAAATTGACGGCGCTGCCGTCAGGCCGGCAATAAGTGCGCTTTCTGCCAAATCAAGTTGTTGAGCAGATTTGCCGAAGTAGCGCTGGGCTGCAGCCTCTACCCCATATGCGGAACCGCCATAGGGTACTTGATTAAGGTACAGCTCAAGAATTTTTTGCTTGCTGTAGGTATCCTCCACCAGCACTGCCAAAATCAGCTCGCGCAGCTTGCGGGTAAGGGTGCGCTCTGGGGTGAGGAGGCGGTGTTTGACTAGCTGCTGGGTTAGGGTCGAACCACCCTGGAACGACTCACCATTCAAGTTGGCTTTGGCAGCGCGGGCGATACCGCGAACTGAAAAACCATGATGGAAGTAGAAGTCCTTGTCTTCAATGGCGATGGTGGCGTGCACTAGGTGCAGGGGGACTTGGTTGAGTGGGAGGAGCGTGCGGTTTTCATCGCCGTAGACTCGGTACAACACTGTACCAGTACGATCAGTGATGGTGGTGGTCAGCGGTGGTTGGAATTGGGTGAGCGACTCGGCCGTGGGCAAGTCTTTGAATACTGCGGTATACAGTAGGTTGGTGCTTAAGAGTATGCCGGCAGTCAGCAGGAGTGCCGCAAATGTATGTAGGGGTGCAAAAATGAGTGCGCTCCAAAATGAGTACAGCACCGCTTGTGCCAACTGAACCGCGCTGGAGCGGTTGAAGTTTGGTTTGATACTACGCAGCGTGCGAGCCAACTTTCTGAGCTTGCGACTCAGTCGACGCACAATCCATGGCCGTGGGGTATGGTGTGCTGCGCGCACGGTTGTTGGGTGCAGCTCACGATACCGCTGGCAGGCATACCGGAACAATCTACGGCGAAGTGCGCAGTATCGCCGGCTGGTGTGCGACGGGTGATGCTGCATCTACAAATCGAGCTCGCGCTATATATTCGAACGAGCTCTGGTTTCTTGGCCGGATAATAGCACGGTTGGGGGGTGGTGGGGAATGGGGAAAAGAAAAGATAAATCACAAACCCCCCCACTTATTGTTGATATGAAATCATAACAAATAGTGGGGGGGATAAACTGCGGCCTCTATCGACAAAAGCGTATAGCCCTCCGAATGACTTACATTGTAGCTATTTTTTAAAAAAAATAAAGTATTGTTTGGCCTGTGGAGGTGACGGGATTTGAACCCGCAAGCCAGCATTCGGAGGGCTAGCTCTATACCGATAGCACCCCCACATGCAATGAATAATAAGGGGAGATTCTTACATCAAATGTAGCGTTTTTTCACAACTTCCTCCCCACCACATCCCACAACTCCCGCGAATTGGCCTCATACCCCAACGCCCAAATCGCAATCCCGCCCAAATCCAACTGATTCACATAATCCAATTTGTACGATAGGGACCGACTGTTTTCGTAGTAAATAACATAAATTTCGCCATCTTCTATATATGATAGATATGGCGACAGCGCATCTTCATTCCAGTGTTCTTCAACTTTCAGTTCTTCGCGCCGTTCAAGCAGTTTGAGCACGCGCTCAAAACTGGCAGTCGAGCCGGAGTCGGGGAAGGTGTGCGATTGGGCTTCGCGCGAAGTTGTTTGCCACTCGTAGCCATAAAACGGCACGCCCAACAGCAGTTTTTTTGAGGGCACTTGCCTGACAAATTCTTGCAGGTGCTGATTGATGTCTGAGTCCCACAACTCCCGGCCGCCAAACAGGGGAGCGACTGGTCCTGCCTGTGGGGAAGTACGTCGGTGGAAGTCGTAGGCCATAATGACAAAGTAATCAACGCTTGGTTCCAAACGGGGAACATCCCAGAGCTGATTGTTCCGTGCCGCACTGGCGTAGACGTCGATAGACAAACCAACTTTGTCATACTTGCGGTCTAAGTGCTGGCGCAACCGTGTCATAAAGAGCGACATGTTATCGCGCAGTTGCGGAGTTGCCGAACCGGCCAACTCAATATCAATATTGATGCCGGCAAACGGGTAGGCTAGCAAAATATTATCTAGTGAGACAAAAAAATTATCCTGAGACTTTTGCGAAAGCAAGAAAGCAGTGATGTCATCCGCATAAAACTGGCTGAGCACGAGTTCAACCTGTCCGCCTTGCGCTTGCAGCTCATTGCTAAGGTCGAGCAACTGGTCCGACTTCAACTTGTTGAAGCCCGGCTCTTCGTTGCCGTCCTCACCTTTCGTGACGAGCGAACCGTCTGCGGCAATGGTGAGTGAAAAATACCCCAGGTGAGTCAGCTCGGGCTGAATGGCAACTTTTTGTAAGTTCCAGTACGGGATAAAGCCGTACACAACTTTGCCGCTGGAGTCGAAGTTTTCCTTCGGTAAAAATTGGAAAGTGGAAAGTGGCCCAAGTGGAGTTTGCAAGGGTAATTCCCAAACCCAGCTGGCGAACAATGCCGCCGCAACAATGACGACAGTAACTGTTAGAGCAATTGTTTTAATCCACCAGCTCGTGTGTTCCCACCACTCTTCCCAAGCCCGGTGGTGCGTACCCATCTGGTCAGTGGATTGGCGTCTGGCACTGCGTAAAATCATGATTGAGTATGGGGCAGGATGGTACTATTTTTTTGATACACGCTGTTGTCAAAATTACTCGATAGTTTGTGTTTGCGACTGCGTTCTGGTTTCCGTGCGACGCTCTTCACGCTCAACTTGCAGCTCATCCCCGACTGTGTACTGCTCGTATTGAACGCTTCCGTCCTCTTTGAGTGGTCGGTTGCAGTTTGCACAGTAAAGGTCAGTTACTGGATCAGAATATATCGTGCGTTCTTCCAACACTAAACCTTCTACGATCTCACCATAAGGTGGTGGTAAGCCGGTGCGGGGGTCGATCCACACTTGTTTAGTCTCAACTGATGAGAGCGAGGGTTTGCTTTCGCGCCAATACAGCTCAACTGCGCCGAGCTGACAAATTTCTGAACCTTGTTTGGGCATGCCGTGTTGACAAACCGGTGCAGACAAAACGTCGGCGGGTTTTTCCTGCCATGTGGCTTCGCGACCCTGGAGGACAAAGCGCATAATATCATTGAAAATTGGGGCCGCTCCAGTTACGCCGGAAACCAAACTGCGATTCATTGGAGTGTTATCGTTGTTTCCCACCCAAGTCATAACCAAAAACTCAGGAGTAAAACCAACTGTCCAGTTGTCGCGCAAGTCGTTGGTGGTGCCAGTTTTAGCACTTACGATTTGGTCAGGAATGACGAGTTCTGAGCGGGCACCGAAGGCACGTGTGCGGGCTCGATTATCCTGCATGATGTGACTAGTCAAGTAAGCGGGTGCTCGGTCCATCACTCGCTCGAGATCGCCAGCACGTTGCTCCGTCGTTTCAGTTAGATCCTGTAGTTGGGCAAGTCGCTCCGTTGTGTTTGTTTCCATGAGAACTTTGCCCGTGTAGTCCTCAATTTTGAGAATTGGGGTGAGTGGGACTTTGACTCCCTGGTTGGCCAACACGCTGAATGCTTGCACCAAATCGATCATGCGAACCTCACCGCCACCCAGCGAAAGCGACAAACCGTACCGGGATGAATCAGTCCAGGATGTGATGCCCATGGCAGTCGCCTGTTTCATGAATGTAGGCACTCCAATTGTGGCTAGCGCTTTGACTGCAGGAATGTTGAGCGAGTTACCCAGTGACTCGCGAATACTGATCGGTCCTTTGAAGCTACCGTCATAGTTCTTTGGGCAGTATGGTTTTTGACCGGCTGCCTCAAAGCAAGTTGGAGCGTCAATCATGATCGTTCCTGGATTAAGCGTTTTCTCTTGCATGGTTGTAGCGTACATGATCGGTTTAATAGATGAGCCGGGCTGGCGTTGCGCGATGGTTACATTGACTTCGCCATCATGGGTTGCGTCAAAGTAATCGCGTGAGCCGATCATGCTTAAAATTTCACCTGTGTTGGGTTTAACTATTAGTGCTGCGCCATTGCTTACGCGGTAGCGTGCCAAAGTGTCAATCTCTGCTGAAAGGGATGCTTGTGCAACATTGTGTAAATCAAGATCGAGTGTCGTTTTTACCCGCAGTCCACCGCGCTCTACTTTTTCTTCGCCATACATTTGGTACAGCAAGTCACGCACGTAAAATACAAAGTGTGGTGCTTGAATGTCAGTGCGGGATAATGCGAATGTCATGACTTCTGCTTCTGCTGCTTCCGCTTCAGCTATGCTGATATACCCGTCTTCTTGCATGCGGCGAATTACATCTTTTTGCCGATTTTTTGCTGTTTCCGGTTGCGAGCCAAAGGGGGAGTAGCGGCTGGGAGCTTGTGGTAGCCCTGCCAGAAGTGCAGCTTCGGCTACGGTTAGATCCTTTGCGTGCTTATCGAAGTATGTCTTGGATGCTGCCTCAATACCAACGGAGGTGCCCCCGTATGAAATGTAATTTAGGTACATCTCAAGGATTTCTTCTTTGGTATACAAAGCTTCGGTCATCACTGATAACATGGCTTCTTTAATCTTGCGTTGGAGCGAGCGCTCGTTCGTAAGGAGAGCATTCTTGACCAGTTGTTGAGTAATTGTCGAGCCACCTTCCAAGCGCTTGCCGCTCAGTGTCGCGAGCGAAGCACGAACAATTGCAGTGACATCAAAACCGAAGTGTTTGAAGAAGTTTTTGTCTTCAATTGAGATTGCAGCCTGCCAAACATGTGGCGGGAGATCGCTCAAACTAATTGGTGTGCGATTCTCGTCTGCATAGATTTCGTATAACAGCTTGCCATTTCGGTCAAAAATCTGAGTGCTGACATCAAAGTTACCAGAGGTGGTTAGGCGACGGGGTGAGGGTAAATCTTTGAGTAAGTACAAAATGAGTACCAACGAGACTACGATGGTTCCAATAATGAGCACCCGAACTAGCTTGCTAGTGAAGAACCAGACAATAAAACGGCCAAGCAAACTTAAAGCTCGGCGTTTGCGGGATGGTTTGGTGGTTGGTTTTGCTGCATGAGAAATGGAATCGGTTATAGTAGTTTTGACTGACTTTTCAATTTTTCTCTCGCGTTTGCCGTCGAGAGCAGAGCGGGCTTTGGTGAGGGGTGGTTTTTTAGGCATGTGTTTTAGCGTTTATCAGGCGTGCGGTGAAACGTTCGGCAAAGGAACTACTATAGTGTACCAGAGTGTACCAGAAATTTGTTCTATCCCCATCTTGCTCAAAAGATATCTCAATGCAACAATGCAGTATGCGTGCTGTAGAGGTTGCTGAAACGTTGCAGTTAAAAAAAGCGAACACAAAAGGTATTCGGCGATTATTAATGATTTTTTGGGCTGTTGCAGCGTTTTTCTTCTGGTATGTAGTGGTACCGACCATGGCTTCTGTCAAAGTTTTAGCATTTGCACTTCAAGAAACAATGATTCTTGAACGCAATTTTGAGCTCGTACATTATGTTAATCCACTTACAGTTGCTTTAGGTTGGCTGGGATGGTTAGTGGTTATAATTTTTATTCGTCGGGATAGAATTTGGGCGACATTACTAGCCATTGTGTTATCGGTTTTGTGCTGGTTTCTTGTTGCAGCCTTCTTTTTTCTAATGGTTGTGGCGAGTATGTTTAAAGGCTCCTTTGATCCAAATCGCTTTCCACAGTTAAATTTGGAGCAGCAATTGCAGGGTAGGGTGTTAATTAAGTCAGATATTGTAAATTCCGAAGTGAACAAAGAACTGCTTGTTGCCACTTCACCAGATGGAAAAAAGCATCTGTTTTTATCAGCATTGGACGAAACTACAGCAAGCAGAGATATTCTTCTGAGAACTGCAGAAACAGAAACCGTACTTTTCCACGAAATAGCACTCGCTCCGGGTTTTTGGAAACAATTTTATTGGGCAGACGATAGTCAATTACTAGTTATATGCTTCGACCAAGCAAGTGGGAATCCTACAGATCCATACTATATTGAAAGTTGTTTTCTCTACAACCCCACGCAACCAGATGCCTGGGGCGTAGTAAAAAACCCTGATCAGTTTGTTTCCACACGGAGTTCCCCCTGACTCTGTATACTAGTTCCATATGACAATACCTGAAATCCGCGAATCGACCTGGTTTACCAGTCTCGACCCCAAGCAACAACGTGGCGTCGCGCTCTCTTATATTTTGTTTGAACGCGAAAAAAACATCGACTCTGGACTTTCAGACTACGCATTTGTAGTGTTCCCGATTGCCAAAGCGTATGAAGGGTTCTTGAAGGAGTTTTTTCTTGGTCTTGGCTTGATCGATCACAAAACATTTGAGGGCAAGCGCTTTCGTATCGGCAGAGCATTGAATCCTGACATCAATCGCCAGCAGCGCGATGAGTTCTGGTTGTTTGATGACGTCAGCCGAGTGTGTGGTGATGCGTTGGCAAGCACGTTGTGGAATGCTTGGTTGGAATGCCGAAACAGAGTGTTTCACTACTATCCCTCATCAGTGACGGCGTTGAGTTTAACTCAGGCACATGCCTGTATAACTGAGATTTCACAAGCGATTGAATCGGCTATTATTTGTAAATTGGAGGAACGA
>CAZBMX010000039.1:0-8046 GCA_964493195.1 uncultured Pseudomonadales bacterium | reverse complement strand
AGCGGTGTGCCATAGCGCTCGTGGCTCAAGCGCGCCAGGCGCAGACCAGCTTGCCAGTTGACTAGGCCTTCACCTATGTAGCCGTCTGGTTGGGCTTTTAGCCAGCTGTTAAAGCTTTCTGGCGTAAGATTCGATCCATCGGGCAATCGCACGATGCCGTAGTGTCGAAAAATCATGGTCAGCGAGGTCAGAGCACAGCCCCAGGCATCAATGCCGGTTGCGTCTGCCCACAGGGCTGCAGTGTCGTACTCTTGGCTTGCCCAGCGTGCATCAATTTGTTTAAGTGGTGTGAGTCCCAAGTCAGTGGCATCATATGTACTCACCACCACAGCATCGATTTTGATTTCAGTTGGTGCATCGGCCCCCGTTCCAGCTTTGATGCCAATTCTGCCGTAATCTGCTGCAAACGTGGGGTCATGTTCGTGCGCAACTAACTGACCGTCGATAAACAGACTGATGTCTGCTTCGTGCAGGCGAAGTTCGATGTCATATGTTCGGCCGTTGTGTAACACGAATGGCTTGGATTTGCTCCAGACCACCGCGCCGGTATCAAGGTGTAGGACAGTGACAGTGGTGGCGGTAAAATGAAACTCATACCAGTTCTGCAGATCCTGAAAGTGAAACGAGATATTTCGATCTGTTCCGCGTAGTGGAGTGTACTTCAGTTCAAATCGGAGGTTGTGCCAGTCTTCGTTCCACAGGTCTGCTCGGGGGATGAGTTCGCTGACTTGGAATGTTTGGTTCAGCTTGATGTATGCAGCTCCATCAAGAACTTGCCAGGCTGCGCCTTGCGGTCGAACCTGCTGCCATTTGCCCAGGCCTGCGCTGAAGTCATCTTGAAATAGGACCATCTTGGCTTGGACGGGCACGGCTGCTGCACAAAACGCAACCATCCACAGTATAAGAAGAGCTAGTCGAGTGTGGAGCATAGTGTAGTACAATTGCTACATGGCTACAGCCGCTGTTCAGCAGTTTTACGATCGATATCACGAAAAGAATGGGCAGTTCAGCACGCTGATTCAACGCGGCAACGCTACCTACTGGTATATCCTCCAACTCTTACATAAAGCCGTACTTTCTGATGCAATTTGTGGGGAGGTGCTGGACGTTGGGTGTGGGGTGGGGACGTTGTCACTGTATGTCAGCCAGTTTGCACGATCGGTGGTTGGCATTGATGTATCCAAGCGCGCGATATCGCTTGCTGAGTCGGCTCGAGCTGCTTTAGATATCAAAAATGTCGTATTTAAAAAAACTGAATTACAGGCAGAGACTGGTATTTTCGATCTTATAATTTGTTCAGAAGTGATTGAACACATTCCTGATGACAAGGCCTTTTTACTTCTGCTGCGTAGCAACCTCAAAACGGGAGGGTACTTGCTGCTTACCACACCCAGCAAACAGAATTTGTTGTACAAGCTGGGCTACTATCGACGGTTTGATGCCGAGGTAGGACACCAACGTCGGTATACCAAGCAAGAGCTATTGGAAAAATTGCAGGCAGCGGGATTTGAGTATCAGTTAATCAGGACAGTTGAAGGTCCATTGCGAAATGTCTTGTATACTTCACGCCTCGGCATACTGCTGCACCTGATTCGTGGTCCGGTGGTACCCGTGTTTCACTGGTTTGATGTGTTGAGTGCTCGTCTGTTTGGTGCAAGCGATATACAGGTGATAGCTAAAGCAGTCTGAGGGCAGCGTATGCATATTATTCACTTGTGTCGGTTATTTGCCCCTCATATCGGAGGTGTGGAGACGCACGTTGCACAAGTTGCACAAATTCAGCGTCAACGTGGTCACCAAGTAACCGTTGTAACCACGCAGCACGATTCAAAAGTTCCGGTGTCGGAGCAGCTCAAAAATGGAGTTACGGTTATACGGTTACCCCATCAGTTTTCGCTGCAGAAACTACAGACGTGGCGATGGGTAATGGCACATTCGGCGATTTTTCGGCAAGCAGATGTTGTACAAGTGCATGACATTTTTTGGTGGTTATTGCCTATTTTTTGGCAAAATCGAACAAAAATTATCACCACGTTCCATGGATGGGAAACGCACTGGCCAGTGGCGCAGTCTGCTCGCTTGCAGCGACAGTTTTTCAATATGCTCTCTGTGGCTGCCGTGCATGTTGGTGGCTGGATACAATCAGTATATGGTGATGTGCCTGATGTCGTAATGTACGGTGGTGTCGAACAGCGCTTCTTGAGATTATCAGCACCCAAGATCAGTGCTAAAAAGAAGCTACGGTTGGTATATGTCGGACGACTGGAACCTGACCTAGCCATAGGTGAGTACATTGCATTTGTACAGAAACTGCAATCTGCAGGCTACAGTGTTCAGATGACGTGGGTGGGCGATGGCAGCCGGCGCGATGCCTGCGCTGCTGTGGGAACGGTTGTTGGTTGGCAAGAAGACACGACTCAGTGGCTTCGGGATGCAGATGTTGTTTGTGCCAGCTCTTACCTTTCAATGTTGCAAGCACAGGCTGCAAGTCGGGTAGTTATAAGTTTGTATACAAATGAGCTAAAAAGGATGTATTTAGAAACTTTTACTGGTTCGCAGTTTTGCATAATCTCTGATTCTGGACAAGACGCTGCAACCAAGCTGAGCAAGCTACTCAAAACACCCGAAGCATTGCAAGCACTGCAAACGGGAGCACATCAATTTGCAGCCACCCAAACTTGGGAGCGCGTGGCAGACACATACGAGGAACTATGGCACCGATTAGGGTAAACATTGGCAGCGGTGGTGACTATCACCCGGGTTGGGTCAACATTGACGCTGTGCCTGCGTGCAAGCCAGACATTGTGCAAGACTTGCGAGAACCACTGCCGTTTGCAGACGATGCAGTCAGCGAAGTGTTGGCGCAGGACATCATCGAGCATTTCACTAAAGAGGAAACACCAGCGATCTTGACAGAGGTTTGGCGTGTACTGAAACCTGGTGGTATGTTGCGTATTCGCGTGCCGAATCCAGATGCAATCATTCAGCAGTTTGCCGACCACAAGGAAACGCGCAATGAGTTTCTGTATGGAACTACAACAGAAACTGGCGTGTTTGGCGCGCACAAGCAGGGATTCACTGCACTGCGTCTTGCTGCAAGCTTGATGGTGCATGGGTTTACCGTGGACGAGCTGCGTTGTGAAACGACCAACTTTGTGGCTGTGTTCAAAAAGACTGTTCAGCCCCAGCTCAAGCAGCTAACTTGTATAGTTCACACCCGGTCTTGGGGTGGGGCGGAAGTATTTTTGGCCGATCTACTCCATGGCTTGTCTGAGCTGGGTATTCAAGTCACTGTGTACACCACGGGCACAGAGTTTATGCAGTTGCTTGCAGTGCGCGGCGTACGGGCTCGGATGCTGCGGTATCACTTGGATGTGATTGGCAACTGGCGTGGGTTGTGCAAGTCGCTTGTCTTGTTACCGGTAGCACTGTGGGAGGTGTTCAAAGTGTTACGGCGTGAGCGTGGCACGGATGCAGTGCTGATGTCTGGTTATAGTGAAAAACTTTTTGTAACGCCGCTGACTACGGTTCTGGGTTTGCCCGTTGTTTGGATCGAGTTTGGACCGTTGGAAATGGTCTTTCGCAAATTTTTTCAGCTACCAAAGTTGCTGTACCGTTTGGTTAAAGACATGCCAGACAAAGTTATCGTGCCAAGCAAACACACACTGCAGCACCTGGTGCCAACCACTCGAATTCCACTGGAAACGTTTGCAGTCATTCCCTGTGGACGAGCGGTGGTGGCGCCATCGAACAGCACACGGCGTGGAGACAGAATTGTTTGCGTTTCTCGCTTAGAGCAAGGAAAAGGGCAGGACATATTGATTCGTGCTCTCTCTTTTATTCGCAAGCAAGTGCCTACCGCTGAGCTCCATATTGTCGGCACTGGTGCATTTGAGCCGGAACTGCGCGCGTTGGTTTCGCAGTTGGGTTTGTCTGCTGCAGTTCAGTTTCGAGGCCAGGTGCCTGATGCGCTGGCTGAGATGGCAGCTGCTCGGGTGTGTGTGTTTCCGTCTGTGTGGGAGCTAGAGGGTTTTGGGTTGACAGTCATTGAGGCAATGGCGGTTGGCACTCCAGTCGTTGCATTCAAACAAGGCCCAGTGCCAGAAATTTTGACCGATGGCGAAACAGGATTGTTAGCAGCCGAACAAACGCCAGAAGTATTAGCGGCAGCTATAGTTACACTGTTACGTGACCGGCAACAAGCTAAGCGCTTGGCACTGGCTGCACAACAGCAGTTTGCTCAGCGATATGGGATCGCAACAACCGCGCGCGCGTACCAATCTGCACTGATTGGTGTCGTTGCGCAACGTCGAGCTGTCAAACGACTAGTAGCGCTGGGGTGGGACAAGGACGACTTAGTATGATCACTGCAAACGCACTGCGCCAAAATTCATGGGTTCCCAAGGTTTCACTGGTGGTAACGGTGCGAAACGAGGCGACAAGCTTGCCGGCACTGCTAGCTTCCATTGCTGCTCAAACACAGGTGCCTGATGAAGTGGTGGTAGTTGACGGTGGCTCAACCGATGGCACCGTTGCTGTATTGCAAGCGTTTGCCACCAAGCAGCCCAAACTAAACGTGCACATCATCGAGCAACCAGGAAACATTGCGGTTGGACGAAACACTGGTATCAAAGCAGCTCGGCATGACTGGATTGCTATGACTGATGCAGGGTGTGTGTTGGAGAAAAACTGGTTGTGTGAGTTACTTTTGCAGCAACAAAAAACTCATGCTTCTATTGTTGCTGGATATGCAGTGGGCAATCCACAGTCGGCGTTTGAAACAGCTGTGGTGCCGTATGCGTTGGTCATGCCTGATCGGGTCGATCCAGCGCAGTACTTGCCTGCGGCGCGTTCACTGTTGCTGCATAAACCAGTGTGGCAGCAACTTGGTGGTTTTCCTGAGCACGTATCAGTGAGTGAAGACTATGCCTTCGCTCGCGCTGCACGCGCAGCAGGGGTGACTCTTTCATTTGCTCAAACAGCGGTTGTGCGGTGGCGCCCACGTTCGTCATTACTCAGCTTTTTCCGGATGATCTATGCACAAGCTCGCGATGATGTTCGAGCTGGCAACTGGCGGCTTAAAGTCGGGCTGGTTTGGGTGCGGTATGTAGCTGGAGCGATTGTTGTAGTTTGTATGCTACTGTTGAGCAGCTTGGCCGTCACTCTTCTGATGATTGGTATTTTGCTGGCAGTGTACAGCGGTTGGGCTTGGTACAAAAATTACCGATATGTTGCGAGAGGAAGGTATTGGTTGCCAGTGTTGCAGATAGTGGCGGATTGGGGAGTGATGCTTGGGAGTGCAACGGGATTTTTTTGGAAGCTTACAAGATTACGTGCATCAAATCTGCCACCTCAGCCGAAACATTCTTAGCAGCCCAGTCAGTATTGTCAAAACGAGTAATCAGCACGGCATCGTTTGTTTGCAAATGAACGCCTAGTTCTGCGGTAACTTCTGAAGCAGACTTTTCAGTTTGCACCAACCAGGCCGTATCAAGCGGCCTCGCCCACGTCGCAAAACTTTGCAGGTATGTGTACAAGCTGTTATATTGCTCAACTGGCTGCTTGAGATCAAGCACGATCAGGTAACTATTGGGTGTGTTCATGCATCCCCCACACTTTTAAAGTAGTACCCAATTATAAAGCCGAGTGGGCCGGACAAAATACCCGACACCGTGATGAGCAAATCCTTGTACCCTTCGATGTCAAAATCACGGTAGAGTGCCACGGCGATCACTGCCAGAATCACGCCAAAAAAACCGAAAACATATTGCGAGGCGATCACACTACGGGTGCTCTCTTTTTGTTCGGCGCGCTTTTCGGAGGATGCGATGGTCGCGGTGGCGCCAATCGGGGGTAGGGTGCTGGGTTGGGAGGTCTGTGAGTGCTTTTTTGCCATAGCAATGAGTTACATATTGATGCAAAGTATATCACAAATGCACATGTGCGATTTTCTTTGTGGTTAACCTGGTGTGGTGCTACAATTTACCCATGTGGGAGATATATAGCCTGGGGATGTGGCAGTGGTGGATTGCGCTGCTGTGGTTTGGAGTCGCGGTTGGAGTTTCCTGGTTTTTGCCAGGCATACTGATGGCACACGGTACTGGTTTGCCCAAGAAACTGCAGTTTTTACTCGCACCCGTGTTTGGAATATGTTTCTGGGCATTGCAGGGCTATTTGTTTGGTTGGCTGCACGTGCGGTGGATGATATATCCATTGTTGCTGCTGTGTATCTATCTAGCCTGGAGATGGAGACAGAAGCTATTCCCATTAGCTTGGCGCCAGAAGCTACCGACGATTGTTTGGCTTGTGCTTGTTGTAGGAGTAGTTTTGCAGTTAGTTCCGATTTGGGGTTCTGGTTGGAGAACGGCACAGGGACCGACCTATTATTTTGTGAATATCTATGACGGCATTTTTCATCTCTCCCTAAGTCGATCACTGGTAGAGAGTGTTCCGCCCATTCAGCCAGGTGCAGTGGACCTGGTAGTGACCAATTATCACTATTTGTCAAATTTGGTCGTCGCAGAATTGAGTCGAGTATGGTTACTACCGCTCAATCACGTACATTTTCATTTTGTGCCACTTTTTGTTGCAACTTGGATGGGACTGGTCCTTGCTGCTTTGTTGCGGGGTTGGAGCAATAACACGCGCACCATACTTTTTGGGCTCGTGTTATTTTATGCAGCTGGTGAGTTGAGTTGGTTGATTGACCTACTGTTAGGCAGCAATGCACCAGACCCGTTTGAAGTATTTGTGGACCACGGCGTGTTGCAGTTTCTCAATCCACCGCAAGCATTTGCTAAGTTGCTGTTCTTTTCAGTACTCATACTGTGGCATCAGTTTTGGTACAAACGCAGCTGGGTGATTGCTCTCTGCATCGGAGTGCTTACTGCGTGCTTGTTGGGATTTAAGGTGTACTTTGGGCTTGCTGCAGGGTTGGGAATGGTATTGGTTGCTGGACTTTCAGTTCTACAAAAGGACTGGCGCGCCAATCACATGCCGTTTTTGGTGATGGGAGTTACCACTGCGTTGCTGGGAGCGGTAATTTACCTGCCAGCAAATGCAGCGGCAGGTGGATTATTTTTTGATTTTTTGACTTGGCCCAAACTGTTGCTCGGAGTCCAAAAACTTAATTGGAATGAGTGGTGGCTGCGACTGCAAGTGTACCAGGCAGCGGGGAACACCAGAGCATTGATTGTGTGGTATTCGCTTGCCGCCAGTATCTTCATGGGGGCGATTTACCACATTCGGCTGGCAGGTTTTTTGGCTGCGTTCCCACAATTGCGTCAGAGGTTGCTGGGGCAGGAAGTCGTGTTTTTACTTGTGCCTGCCGCAGTGTTTACCGTGATTGGGACTAATTTCTTGCAGACTTCTGGCGGATCAAACAGTTTCAACTTTCTAGTGGTTGCGATTGCTATCCTCAATCCAGTTACCGCTGTGTTGTTGGGTGCTTTGCCAAATCGGCGATTGTTGCATCTGTGTGTGGCAGGAGTGTTATTTTTAACCGTCGTGCAGACCGGATTTATGCAGTATTTTTACCTCAAAAACTACGCGCAGGGTACGAACGGCTTCAGTATCACACCTGGACATGAAGCAGCACTTGCATACCTGGCGGATCATCCGTCTCCAAGTGACGCTTTGCAGACACACCCCAATCACGTGCTTGATAAAGTCACTCCGTATGCATACTTTTTTACTGGTAGACGGGCGTACTTGGGAGGGGTAGGCATTTTAGAAAGCCACAATCAAAACATTTTGGCAAGAAAAGCTGCAGTAGAACAACTATTTGCACTGGAGTCCACACAATCGGCTGAGTTTGCACAAGAGCTCAAGATCTCGCATCTGCTGCTACGCAAGGGTGAATTGCTTGAGGACGAGTTTATGAAGTCTGCTACGATTTCGGCTACGATGTCCGCACTTCCTCGTTGGCTGCGAGTGGTAGATAACCCAGAGGTTGTATTGTTAGAGCGGGTGATTCCAGAGGGATGGATTGGGCGGAGAGCGAGGGATTCGAACCCACGGGACCCGTAAAGGTCACAGTTTTCAAGA
>CAZBMX010000038.1:0-8061 GCA_964493195.1 uncultured Pseudomonadales bacterium | reverse complement strand
GTTCAAGCGCTCAAGGCTAATTGTGAGATTGTCGCGATGATGGGTGATGGAGTGAACGATGCGCCTGCCCTATCAGCGGCAGACATAGGCTTAGTTGTGGGTGATGCAACAGAAGTTGCACAAGAAGTAGCAGACATTGTGTTACTGGACTCAAACTTTGAGACAATCTTGGCTGCAGTGGAAGAAGGAAGGGGTATTTTTGCCAACCTACGCAAGGTAATTCTGTACTTACTGAGCGATACATTTTCTGAGGTGATCTTAGTACTCGGCTCCATGATTTTGGGCTTGCCATTGGCGGTGACAGCCACCCAGGTGTTGTGGATCAACATTGTGAAGGAAGCTTTCCCTAGTTTGGCGTTGGTCGTTGATCCTAAGGAGGCAAACTTGCTGAAACAACCACCGATTAAGTCAGAAGAGAACTTAATTCATGCACATATGAAGTTGCTGATCGTTGCAATATCTATGGTGGCTGGATTCAGTACGCTGTACTTTTATGCACACTATGTGGCTGTTGATGGAGTCGCTGTTGCGCGCACTTTGGCTTTCGCGATGCTGAGTAGCGCTTCGCTTCTGTATGTATTTTCTTGTCGATCACTTTCACAACCGTTCTGGCATGCATCCTTATTTGGCCAACGCTATTTGTTCTTGGGTGTTGGTGCAGCGTTTATACTCACGATCTTTCCTATGTATTTCGTCCCGCTCGGACGATTGATCGGCCTGGTGCCACTGGATTTAGCTCATTGGTGGGTGGTGGCTAAGATGAGTTTAGGGGTAGTTGGCGTGGTTGAGGCAATCAAATTGGTGTGGGGACGGCTATACCGTGGTTGAAGATTGATGCATGGATTGATGCGCATCCTGCACCATTGCTTTGAAAAGTTCTATGCCATCGCCTGTTGTGTGGGCATAGTGATGAGCATCGAGTTTTGCAAACGCCATTAGTTTAAGCAGTACGCGCCACTTCACGACAGTTATTTGGTACTTTAGAACATCGTCTGCGATGCCTAGCAGGATGCGTATATTGCCTTCAGGTAACTCTGATAAGTACAGGAGTTCTTCTGCAGACAGCATTCGAGTGTTGCTCAATATCTGGGTAACATACGGATGATAGGTATCTCTATGCACAATGAGTTCCGAACCTTGTACACTACTAATATCTTTGCTGATATTTTTGACCAGTGTGCTGAGGCAGTACTCATTAATTCCAATGTTTCCAAACCACGTCATCAAGTCTTGCACTTCTTCTGCTGTTAAAGATTTAAAAGCTTTGTCGTGGGTGGTAAGGTAAGTCATCAGGGCTGCGAAGTTTTCAGTTCTGGTTCCATCTTTGTCTCTTCCGATGAGCTTGATGTGTGTTGTGAGTTGCAGTTCGGGTGGAACATGTAGATCGTTGAGTTGTTTTTTTAAGTCTGCACTTTCTAAAAAGGTGCTAAGTGCAGCAATGTCTATGCGCTGATTATTCACGAGTCCTTGATTTTTCCAAATTTTTTGAATGATCTCCGCATCTTTCACGCTTTCAGCGAGAACAGCAGCATGTTCTGGAGTGCTTACCATGAGCTGCAAAAATGTAACATAGTTGATAACTTCAGCGTTATTAGCAGACACTGGTTCTAATGATACAACGCGCACTTTTTTCCACAGATTCGGGTTGTAAAACAGTGCCAAGTACAGCACGAGTAGTCCGCCCATTGAATGGCCGCTGACAACGGTCTCGACTGCAGGAAGTCCGAGGAGCTGTTGCAACTCTTCAATCCCTGCTGAAACATCCTGGTAAGTACTCTGATGCATGCCATACACTAGTTTTCCTCCTGAGTGGTGCCACAGGAATCCACTACCTTCAGCGTGCATGAGAGAGGGTGCGATAGCAAGTGCCGATACTGATGGATCAAGACCATCCATGAGCTGCCGAATAATCGAATCGTATACATGTCCAGTGCCACCCCAACCGTGAATCAAGAGGAGTGCCAGATTTGTCTCGATTCCTGCATGTTCCAAAAATCGTTGCGCTTGGGCGTATTGGATCTCACTTGATTGGGTTATCAATAGCTGGTGGACTGCGTGCTTTGCTGAGGTTGAAGTTGCTGCGTGTTGGGACGAAGTGTGCTCGACAATAAGCTGAGCGAGCAATGCTCGCATTGCTGGCCGATGTTCGGGTGCAAAAATTTCAGAGATGCGGGCTTGACGGTCGGCAGCGCCTGCTCTTGTTATGTGATTGAAGATGGTGCGTAGCGCTGTATCTCCCTCAAGCTCGGTGCCTTCAGCGTAGTTTGGCTCTTCTTTTCGATATTGAATGCTGAGTGCGGCGAACAGCACTTTTGCGTGTTCTCTGAAGTCTTTAATTTCTTGAAGAGTTACATTGTTAGTATTGATTGCATCTTGTACTTCTGAGTAATGATCTGTAGGGAAGGCGGCCCACTTGATAAGATCAAAAAATCGATCGAGTTGAGCGCTGTGTGTCTCTGTTGCTTCTGAGTCACTCCGCAGCGTGTTTGCAAACTGGAGTGCTGAGAGTAGTCCAACGAGCCGATCTTGGGAGACTGACGAAGCGTCGCCGAACAGTACGCGGTAGGAATCCCAGACTTGTGCGTGAGCGATTGGGTTCAGGGCCATGGAGATGACCAGTGGGGTGTCTGCAGTTTGTGTTCGTGCTGATAGGTAATGCGCGAGTGCCGGCATTCTTTCTGCACCAATTTCTCGCCCAAGTATTTCAGCCATTGAACACTTGATAGAGAGAATCTGTTGTGCAGGGTCAGCAGACAGCGTATCAATCTGCTGCTGAGCTCTCCACCGGTAGGAACGTTCGCGATATAGTTCGGAACTGGTAGCAACTGCATTGTTAAAAATTGTTTTTGATGCTTGTTGGATCATTCGTTCACGAACTAGGCTGAAGTCCTCTGTTGTTTTCGCATACAAAAACTCTAAGAGTAAAGGATTTTTCTCAGTGAATTCCTGAGATAGCGGTTGGTTTGTAGCTTGATTGAATAACTCAGCAACATTTTTCTCAAACTCCATGAATGAGGGAGTGTTAGTGGTATTTGCCTTCACTGCGTAGCAATACTCGACCAACCGTTTGTGCAGTGTTGCCTTGGTAATCGGATCAGTGATAGCGCCAACAACAGCTTCTGACAGAGACCACAAACTCCCTGCGGTTGTAACGTACCTCGATTCTGATTTGAATTGTCCTCGTGTGGTAGGCGTGATTTCTGGACAGTGTTCAATGAACGCAAGCAACTTAGTACGGTCAGTCAATGTGCGCATAAGCGCTTGAGCATGCTCAAGCGAAAGCTTCTGTTGCTCCTTTTTTGCGGGTTCATCAAAGTAATTTCGGCCGCGAAATGAGAGTTTGATGCGGCTCTCGAGTTTTGGCGAAAATCTGCGTGCTAGTCTTTGTGCTGTTCTCTCAAGTCTTAGCTTGGCTTTGTGCACAACTTTTCTCAACACTCGATAGTCGAGCGGAAAGCGAGCAATGACAGCTTCGGTCTCAGGTGTGACGAGTTCACGCACTAGCGTCTGTTCGGTGGTGGTGAGTGCAAGTCCCCCACGGCTATTGCCACGAACGATATCTAACATTTCTTGAAGCAGAGCTTTGTTCTCTGCGTGTTGAAAAAAAGTATGTTCTTGGAGCTGATGTGTGAGTTCGTGAAGCACAGTTGCAGCATTTGTTTGATGAGCAAACGTTCGCTTTGCCGACCACAACTGTGAGAGAACATCTAATGGTTCCAAAAACTCACAGTCATAGCAAAAATCAGTTATTTTTTGCAGAATGTCCTGCTCCATCACTGACCAAGCATCGACGATAGGTGTACCGCTGATTTTTTCTAGCTCGTTATGGGAATGTATGTAAATAGTGACGCTTCGATTTCGATGGTAGACCAGCATGAGTGCTGCTTCGGGAATGTTCACTTGTCTGTACACGCCCGCGTTATACCGTTGTGTAGGTTGCTGCTGTTTGAGCGAAACAATGACCACTCGTTCGCCCTCTTCAACTTCCATGCAAATACCATGCTCCTCTGGTGCGCTGAGTAACTCGCTTACTGCATAGAGTTTAAGATTCTCTGGTTGAATGTTGTTTTGATTGGATGTTATATGATTTGGAATCAGTGAACGCTTGCGACTTGGTGAAGTAAGACGGACGTTTAACTCATCAATATAAGAGAGCGGTTTGACGGTAATGACGGGTAGCTCTTTTCCGTGATCAGCCAAGCGCTCATCTTGTCTGCTGAGTTCAGGGTGTAAAAATCTTGTGCCCAAAAGTTTGAGTTCATACCAAAAATGGTTCAAATTATTCGACCTGGTCTCCGCTAGTTCTTCGACTTGCTGTATTGGAAAATCTGGGGGAATAGCTATTGTATCGATCGGTAAGTAGTCAAGAAGAGCACGCTGATAGTTTGTCTCAGGAAGAAATGGCTTGATGAGCAGGCGAACCATTTCATCGGTAGTATAGAGGCTAAGAAATGAACCAGCTCCTGTTGTAGCATCTGGTAGTTGAGCAATAGCTGCTTCGAGAGCTGTGCCGTTACTGTTTTCTGGACGTAAGTTTTGGTATGCAGAGATGAGTTTGTCAGCGAGTCGCTTCAATGCTAACTTGGTATCAGTTTGACGCATTTCAGGCCTGTCGGGCCGGACTGGAGGACTATGAGAGTTGCCAATTTGCACCTGGTAAATCAAGGGCGACGAACTCTCACGAAAGTTATTTTGTTGGAGAGTTGTAGTGGTGGCTAGTTCTTCACGTACTGACATGCATCATCTTGAATCTATCTACTCACTATATCCTACAAGTGTGCAGGTCTACAAGATGTGATACAGTAGAATTGATATGAAGGATACTACCGAAAATATCGAACAATCAATGGCATCTATACCAGTAGAGCCAGTACAGCCCAGTTCAACTACTGGTGTGCAGCGAGTCTCTCGCGCCAGAACATTTAAGTTACTTGCTTTGCTTTTGATGCTTGCTTGTTTTGTGCTGCTTTTATTGTCGTTTTCTGCGCTCTATGTGCGTCAGCAGGTACAGCAGTCTGCTACAGCAGAATTTCAATCCAATCAACAGGACGAGCAGCTGGTGCAGGTCTCAGCGCCGCCGGTTGTGCAGGCAGCACAGGTTGTCAAGCAAATGACAGCTGATGTTCAATGGCAAGACGATCAGTTTTCATACGATGTACAACAAGTGTATGTTCTCCCAGAACCGATGGCTAGTTTGGCTGCAGAGTTAACCCCCGCACATCAGCTACTAGTTTTTGCCGTTCAGGTCACCGACACCCGCACCTTCGGTGCGGCCCGTGTTGTACCAACGCGCAACTACGTCAATATCCGCCGCAGCAGTCAGGATGTCACACCATTTGGGGTCGACACGACCCAACTTGAGCCGGGTGGCTCAACAACAGTATTTATCCCATTTGAACTACCTACAGATGAGCAAATGGTTTCAGGTCTGTTGGGCAACTTGCGGAATCCGTATGTGGTTCAGCTCGATTTTGCACGAGCAACACTTCTTGATGGAAGCTTTGATCTGACAAACGGTTTTCAACCTGTGCAGTCTCAAGGCACAGAATCACCCGTTCTTGATGGTCCATTAGCAACGCCAACGCTTGTCCAATAACGCACGCGAGTGAGAAGTTCCTGCTGTATAATCTGCTTCATGCCTGATAAATTTTCCGCCACCTGGGTGTCCCACTCTTCACTCACAGATTTTGTGCGCTGTCCGCGTGCATACTACCTTAAAAATATCTACAAAGATCCTCAATCTCATCATAAAGTGCAAGCAGTTAGCCCCCCACTTTCATTGGGTTCTGCGGTGCATGAAGTCATTGAGTCACTCTCTATTCTTCCTGTTGAGGAGCGCTTCTCTGAGCCGTTGCTGGAAAAATTGGAAAGAGTCTGGAAAAAATATACCGGTAAGCGCGGGGGTTTTACCACAGATACGACAGAGGAACATTACAAAGAACGAGCGCGCGAGATGCTGAGACGAGTAACCAACAATCCGGGGCCAGTTGGACGAAAGGCCATTAAACTAAAAGCAGAACTACCACAGTATTGGCTTTCTGAAGCTGATGAAATTATGCTGTGTGGCAAAATCGATTGGCTTGAGTACTTCCCAGAATCAGATAGCGTGCATATTGTAGACTTTAAAACCAGCAAAAAAGAGGAGGAGTCGAGTTCATTGCAACTACCTATCTACTCGTTGCTTGTGCACAATGTGCAGCGGCGAAAGGTTGAGGGCGCAAGTTACTGGTATCTGGAGTTAGCAGATGAACCCACGGCAAAGGAGCTGCCGGATCTAGATGAGGCACACGAACATATTCACAAGCTGGCTAAGCAACTCAAACTCGCGCGAAAACTCAATATCTTTAAGTGTCCGCAAGGAGAGTCTGGATGTCGTACTTGCCGGGAACTGGAAGTTATTGCTCGTGGAGACGCAGAGTTTGTCGGTGTGGGTGAGTACAACCAGGATCTCTATTTGGTTGGTCGTGAGCCCGAGCAAGTGGTGGACGAAGACGATGCTGTCATTTTATAGTGCTTCACTCATTTGAGTGCTTGGTTCGTTTTGCATTTTGTGCCTGATTTGTGCATACTACTTGTATGCCAGAACAATCCTCCGTTGCTCCAGTCCAAGATGTGAAACCAATTGCCTCTGTCTCATCTGAGTCAATTGGTATGGAAGAGTTAGCCAAGCAGCTTAAAGAGTTGAACGCGCATCTAGCGCGAAAGACTTCACTCAGGTTTATGTTTGCAGTAGCGATTCTGCAGGGACTTGGATATTTGCTCGGTGCTACGTTTGTGGCTAGTCTTGTTGTTGCAGTACTCGTGCGGTTTCTGAGTACTCTTAACGTTCCGGCAATGCTGAATGGGTTGATTGGCTCGATCGAACTTCCAGGTTTGACACAACAGCTTGATCCTCGACGATATCAGTTGCAGTAGGTAACGCCTACACATCTCTGCTGTCTTGCCTATTTTGGGGTACCGTCGTAAACTGTTTTCAGCAGTAATGCAGCTGTATGACCGCATTTTTTGCACGTACACCAGCAGAACAACCTATGCGTACTTACTTTGCTCGGCCGGACACGCATCCACTTTTGCTTGTCGAAGCCAATAAGCAGCTAGAAGTCAACAACTCAGACTCTGACCTGTCTGAAACAGAGCAAGAAGCAGAGTAGCATCGGAATACTTTTCCTTGTGTCTTTTTGTGCTTACTCGTATACTGGTTCTATGTCGAGCGATCTTTCCTTTACCACGCAGGTTAGTGGCGAACACCAGGGCGCACTGTCGTTGCGTGGTATTCCACTTAAAAAGCTTATTGCAGAAGCTGATTTTGTATCAACAGTGTACCTGTCTCTGATGGGCAAGCAACCACTTCCGGATGCAAAAGCACTGTTGAATGCACTACTGGTTGCAGCGCTTGATCCAGGATTAGAGCCAGCCACAGGATTTGTTCCCAGGGTCGCAATGTCATCGGGGGCAGAGATCACTACTGCGGTTGCCACCAGCATTCTCGTGTTAGGCCCAAAACATGGAGCGGCGGTGAGCAGCGCGATGGAGCTTTTTTCACAGGTGTTAACGAATGAGCAAGATATTGAGTCAGCTGCCAGACGTAAAGTGTTGGAGTATCGAAATCAGAACAGACGTGTACCAGGGTTTGGACATCCCAAAGGTAAAAAAACTGATGAACGGGCACAAGCGTTGTTCGCCATGGCGCGTCGGAGCAAACTTTCACTTCAGGCACTAGATGCGGCGCTGTACATTGAAACTGCACTTGAGGAACAAACGGGCCGTGCCTTGCCCATAAATATCGATGGAGCACTGGCGGCAATTTTAGTTGCGTTGGGGTTTGATCCGTTGGCAGGAAATGCGCTCTATGCTGTAGCGCGTGCAGCTGGTTCGATTGCGCATTGTATTGAGGAGGTTCGCCAGAATACTGGAGTTCGCCGCTTGCGTGCTGATCAGATAGAATACACAGCATGAGCACTCAATCCGGACGAGCACAACCATTGCCGAGTCATGCACGCTGCGTGTTTCAAGGTAAGATCTTCTCCATTTATCAGTGGGAACAACTATTGTTTGACGGAA
>CAZBMX010000037.1:0-8208 GCA_964493195.1 uncultured Pseudomonadales bacterium | reverse complement strand
TGCTTCCCAGCTTGGGGTCACGCGCAAGTCCCCGCTCCGTCACCAAAATCATGGCGCCCCGTGGCCCACGGAAAGTTTTGTGGGTGGTAGACATGATTACATCCGCATGCGGCACCGGTGACGGGTGCTCTCCGGCCAGCACCAAACCGGTCACATGGGAAATATCAGCCATGAGCCACGCTCCTACCTCATCAGCGATCGCACGGAACTGGGCGAAGTCGAGCTCAAACGGATACGCGGTATTGCCTGCCACAATGATTTTTGGTTTGTGCTCCAGAGCCAAACGCCTGACTTCCTCAAAATCAATTCGCGCGTCGGGCTTGACCCCATACTGAACCGAGTTGAAAAACCTACCTGAAAACGTGACTTTGGGGTGACCGTGCGTCAGGTGCCCGCCATTTGCCAACTTGAGGCCCATGATGGTGTCACCGGGCTCGAGCAGTGCAAAGTAAATGGCTGAGTTTGCCGGCGAGCCTGAGTACGGCTGGACGTTGACATACGGTACATTGAATAATTTTTTTACTCGATCGATGGCCGCGAGCTCAATTTGGTCGATGATCTGGTTGCCTTCATAGTACCGACGATTCGCAAATCCTTCGGCGTACTTGCTGTTGAGGCAACTCGAGAGCACCGAAGAAACTTCGGGCGAAATGTGGTTTTCAGAAGGGATCAGGCCGATCATCTCGATCTGGCGTTGCTCTTCTTGTTTGATCAGGGAAAAAATCTTGTCTGGTTTGGTTGGCATGGTGGGTTTGTTACTTTCTTATGGCGATAGCCTTATACGACGAGGGCGCAGCACGAAACTGCACTCACAATAGCACATTTTGATGGGGAGACAATTAGAGGGAAGAGAAACTGATGAGGGCTGGGATGCGGGATTTGATCATGGACTGCAGTATACGGGAAGTAAAACCAGACAGCAACCAACAGTTAGGCTTTTGTCCCTCGAGCTCTTCGGTTCAGCAACTGTTTCTGCCTTATTCTTGGTAAAACAAATCCAGCAAGTATCATTGCAAACAGCGCTCTGGTTTGTGCCTTCTCTTGTTTGACTGCGGGTAAAGAAAAATCATAAAAAGAGAATGGTTTTCTGACTAAGGTCAAAGCTTCAAATACATAGCAGGCAATCGACAGGTAAGGATGCAAAACAGTATACGATTTATCAAAAAGCGTAACCTGAATGCGCATTGGAATATTGAAAAGCTCTGCCAACATCTCCAATGAAAAATGTTTTCCTTTTTTATACGCTGGTATCGCAAAATCACGCATAAACTCTGCAATTTTTCCATTCATCACATACTTTCCATTGTCAAAAGAAAGCAGTAAAGCAACTTGTTCACCCTCCATCTGGTCAAGCATGCCCTGAGAGAATGTGCCAGTCACGCCATTTTTTACTACTGGTTTTAGCCCACTTTTCACAATCTTTGCATCAATCTCGGTAGCTGAGTCATCGCTATCAACTATGAAATCTACATCGTTGATTTCATCACTGATTTGTGTAGCAACAACAGATAGTTTTTGTATATTTTGCTGAATCTGCTTGATTCTCTTGGTGAGCCCTGGTTCTTGTGAACCTTGTAGCTCCTGCAGGTCTTTCCTCAGTGCTTGAATTTCAGAAACAACCATCATCAGCAAACTCGTATGACGGAAGAAAATTAATTGTTCGCCGAAAGTGTCTATCAATTTACTGAAGTTGGTGAGTACACCCTCTAAATCAGCCTCAATGGAAGCAACTGGCCGCTCTCTTCTGGTCAAATTATGTGGCGCACCATTTGTTAACCGATTCAACCACTTGCTTGCTACCACATCCCTGTCTGATTTCCGTTGATCAAAATCTGCAAAGTAAAAATCGAGTAGCTCTCTCAAAAAATTAATCACATTTTCAGATATTTCCATTTTGGAAAGCGTTGTGCGATTGTCAAAAACTGCTTCAAGCGGATAATTTTGCTCTTCCCAAGGAACTGCAAAACGTTGCGCCTGTGCTACATCGAACATCTCTTCTATGTTTCCGGGTGCCTCAATAGTGAATGTGCAAGGAGGATTAAACTGCATACCCTCAGCATAAATTGCTTGGAAAACGGCAAAATTGATGCCGCCGTTTACGCTTAAGTATGGATGCAAATCTTTATGCACGGCCACTCCCTTGATGAGGGCAACAACAGTCTGTGCAATATGTACGTGCGCAATTCGATTGCCCAGCAACTTCCAAAGATCCCAGATATCTTTCCACGTATTGCTTTTGCCGGCCTCGATCATCACATGCGCAACATCAAAACAAAACTTCAGACCCTTAAGACGTTCATTCTGCAACAAAAGCTTGTAGTGAGTAAATGATAGCCCCTGTGTTTCTACTACCAGTTGTAAACCATGTTGCTGCGCTAACTGCAACACTTCTGGTAAGTACTCCAATGCCTGAGCAAACTCATCATCTGTCATGATCTCCCCAACAACACCCAAGTGCAAAACTGCCGGGGAGTTGCTATACTTCTGCTCTGCAAGCAACTTGCCCATGATTGGAATCTGCTTTGACAAGCTTTTGAGAGCTAAATCACCAAGCACCTTTCTCTCCAAAGGACTATTGATTCTTCCCTTTGACTGACCTGAGAGCATCACAGACTCTGTTTTAAATCTCAACTCTTTTTTCTGGTCCTCACTCAATTCGAAACCCAGCAGCTCACTACCGTTACCTTGCGCATGCAGCTTATCGATCAACAGATTACGCATGAAGAGTAGATGCACTGGCATCTGCGGCATACCCATGATACGTGCCAGTTCTAGCTTGACCGCAAGTAATTTTTTTGTTCTTGCTATATTCTCAGGCATGTACTCTTCAAGGAACGGTGAATTGAGCTCAAACTGCATAAAATTCGCCATTAGCCGTTTTGCGATGTCTTCCCAAGCACCATGCGGACGCTCTACCATTGTGAATGAGTTCGGAGGGAGGATGGTAAGAAGTTTCGAGTTTGGTTTGAGCAACTGCAATAATAATCCCAATCCCCCAAGCTGGTCCTTCCAGATTCCTGCATCGTGAGTATGTCCATCCCTATCCACATACGTGCCCCCCACTGATTTCGGCCACAGTTGTCTGTTTAGGGCTTCGTCACCTGGACTTGCAACACCGATGTTTCTGGGACGGTGTTGAATTCCCCTATCCTTGAGTAACCGTGCGAGCAACACAGCTCCAACATCTGTTAGTTCATCAACGAGCACGCTGAATTGTTCAGCTAAAAAAGCTTTTGACTCCAAAATCTCGCGTTCAGTGATAGGTCTCGCATCTTTTGCTGTTGGTGTGTGCAGCAATTCTTCAAGCGGAACCAGATTGGTTGGATCTGCCATAAACGCCTGAGTAAATGTCTGGAGATCAATTAATGGAATTTCACCTGAACTAAACATATCTATTCGTTCTACCATAGATTCCCTACTGCAGAAACTAGTTGTTTAAATATTCGAAGACGGCAACCCCATCACTGTCGCTCGTTGGCCATGAGACCAGCCCTGAGCTGATTTGTGTTTGAATGATTGTTCTCACCCGGTCAATGTCAGAAACTTGCTCTACCCGCTCAGGACTACGTCTTACGCGATCAAACACAACTGAATCTGGACTGTGCACTACAGCAATGGTGAGATTTTGAGTAAGCTTCTTCATTTCTGCAATGTACTGTGTTCGTTGATGGTTAAGGTGCGTTGCATCGATTACCACTTTTTCACCAGATCTAACTCTTCTGGCAGCATCAGTATATAGCGCGTCATAGGCTACTTTGCTCCGTCTCTTGTGCTCAGAATCAGAGATATTCGTGGAAAATATTGGCCCGCCAAACATGGCTACCCTATAACTGTCCGAGCGCAAGACTTGTGCGCCAATACGCTCTGCAATCCGTTCCGCTACGTACGATTTGCCACTCCCTGGCAAACCGCACATCAATACAACGTCAGGCTCACCGATAACTTCCAACAGATCAGGCAGGGTTGTAATCATTCGATAAAAAAATCTCGCTAACAGCGAGACTCCCTTAAAAATGCAGCGGCACTGTGCTGCAAACACATACGAACTTGAAAAATTTTTGAAAAATTACTGAAAAAGCACCTCATTGTGTTTGGTTTCTTTTTGCTCAACTTGGTTTCCCTTTTGTCGAAGCGCTCTGGCGTGAGCGGCAGCGAAAAAATTCGTTGCTTGGGAGCGAAAAGCAACCATCTCAGGTGCTTCACGCGGCAGTTGATATGTAATTGGTGTGTAATATACACTGACCGTCTCGATCTGTCAACCGATTCAGAATCAAACGAACTGAGTCAAAAATCTATTTTGGGAAAAAATACTGTATTTGTGTTGGATCGAACCCAAGCTGCGTCAGTCGATCGGTAATTTCCATTTCTGATGCTCCAGCTTCCTCCCACTTACTGCGAAGCAGGCTTGTCATCTCCACAACTTCGAACGGAAACAAAATCCACGAGGAGGTCTGCGCCCCAAACGCATCCGGCTTCACCCGTGATTTAGGTTTGTAAAATAACGTCGCTGTGGTTACCTGCGCCACTCCACGGTCGCGCAAATAATTCTGAGTAAAAATGAGCGACTCACCAGAGTCAGCCACATCATCAAACAGCAATACTCGCTCACCTTGCACCTCCACCGGCAAATCCTGATATACCTCTGGTTCCGCAAGCAGGGAGTTAATGCCGGAATAAAACTTAACTCCCACACTCGCAACCTCGGGGATGCTCAGGTAATCAACCAAGGACCGACTCATCGGCCAGCCACCTTTTGCCAGCGTCACTAATCGGTCAAACTGCAGGTTTTGATCAAGCAGTTTGCGACTGACTGCAAAAGCCAGCTCCTGCAACTGCTGCCAAGTTGGTGCGATGTATGATGTGGGATCGGGAGGGAAAGAATGGGTTTGGAACTGCATACGCTACTATAACATTTACTGTAGTAACTCCAAAACTTTCTGCAGATCCTCCGTCAACGGCGCCTTAAACACAACCGACTCTTCTGTGCGTGGATGACGCAGCTGGATGCTTGCAGCATGTAAAAACTGGCGCTCACACCAGAGTGGATCGAGCTTGGCTCGCTTCTTGCCCGCATACAAACGATCGCCAACGATAGGATGTTGCAGATGAGCCATGTGTACACGAATTTGATGGGTGCGGCCGGTTTTTGGCAGGCAGTGCACTAAGCTGAATCCTGCTTCATAGAGCGTCGCAGCTCTGGAACTAACCTGCTGCAGTCCCGCTGCAGTCAAACCTGCAAACTCCTGCTGCACGCGATACTCAGTCACCGCCGGCTTGCCATCAGCTACCACGCCAAATAGAAACCGGTTGCCACTCCGCCGACCCAGTGGCGCATCGATAATCCCCTGCAAACTAGAAAAGCGACCATGCACCAAGCAAGTGTAGGTCTTTGTCGTCTGCCTGCGCTTGAATTGATTGAGCACATGTATCAGAGAACCCGGATTTTTGGCACACACTAAAATCCCGCTGGTGTCCTTATCAAGTCGATGCGCAATTCCACTCCGCTCCGCAAAAATCTGTTCAGGACTGCCGAACTCGGCACTAAAGTCTGCGGGAACCAGTTGCTGCCATGACTGCCCTGCAGCCAACGACAAAATCCCCATTTCAGTTTCCAACCAATCTTGCACGGTTTGCCCAACCACTGTTTGGGCTCGGTTTACCACCCACCCCGCTGGCTTATTGAGGATTATGAGGTCATCGTCCTGATACACCACACTGATCGGGTCACTGTGCATGTCTATCCTTTTGATCAAATAACACACACCAAACAAACCAAAGCGCTCCCACAGCGATCGCCCAATCTGCTAGGTTGTTAGTTACCGCAAAAGCGGGCACCGGCATCCAGTCGCGGACAGCACCAACAAGCATGCGGTCTAACGCATTGCTCACTGCACCACCCCAAAACAGTCCGGTCGCAACAGGGATTCGCAACCACAGCTTGCGGCCAACTACCAAAGCCAACAACAATGCCACAATCAACAAACTGCCGCGAAGTTGCACCGGCACACTCAAGCCAAAGGAGACGCCTGTATTGAGATGCACATTTCCTGATTGCTGTGCCCACTGCTTGCTGAGTTGGTCAACAACGATGACGCACAAACCAGCTGCACTGGTGTAAGCCCAAAATTGTGGAGAGGGCTGCTTCATCGTTTTAATTTTTCCAATCTCCGACGCTGCTTGAGCCATTCACGACTCAAGGGAATAACTCTGCCAGAGCGTGTATACAACAGTGCCAAACCTGCTAGCAGCACAACGGACGACCAAACCTGTTCAATATTGACGCCAAACAGACTCGTGGCTGTGGGCTGCAAAAACGAAAACAACAGCGTACCCAAGGCACTAAATATGACGAAAATTGATATCAAATAGCCCGTCTGGGCAGCTTTTTTGCTGCCACGATACCAGGAAAATGTGCGATAGCGATACTCAGCCCAGGATAGGTACCAAAAAAGCAGCACAAACCAGAGCATGAGATACAGCTGCACCGGATGTGCAGCGTCAATGAGTCCAGGAAACCGAACACCCCACGGCAGGTTCGTCTGAAAACCGACTCCTGATCCTGAGAAAAAAGCACCCAGATTGATAATTGCCAAGCCAGCGGCAGCACAAATTGACCACAGATCAAGAATTTCAAAGGAGTCCCACTTGTTTTGCTTGGCGTAGCGATACAAGTACAGCCCCGTCGTAACAAGTGCTAGCACATCAATTACCCCTGGCTGCGCGATGGGATTAAGCCACTGCCACACACTAGCCGAGGAAAAATGAGCAACAATAAAACCAACTCGACCTACCAAATACCCTACTATCCCAGACAAAAGATACGCGTCGAACAGCTGCTCTTCACTGTAATGCTCTGCCCGCCCGCGCTTCCAAAATACAAAGCCGCTCACCAGAAATGCCAACACCAAAAAAATGCTGATTGTCCGCAACTCGAACGGGCCAACTGAGAAAAGAATCGGGTACATATTCGACAGTCATTGTACCATCGCCGTCCGGTACGGTATACTACTCTCTCACGCAAATGCTATCGATACCCCACACCCTCACCGGCGCCTTCATCGCAAGCAAACTCCCCCACCCGTTGCTGTACATCCCACTGATGATCGGCATGCATTATCTACAAGATTGGATCCCACACTGGGACGTGGGCACCGGATTGTCAAACGGCACTCGGCGGAGGCAAACAGCGTTGTATCTGGAAATTATTGAATTATTTATCTCGGCGCTACTGATCTATCAGTTTTTTCGTCATGAGCCGGCTGCGATCCAGCCCCACATCTGGTTTGGTGCACTCACCGGCATCATCCCTGATCTGCTCGAAGCGCCACGCAACTTCCTCAAGTGGGAGCCAAAATTCCTCAAGCCAATTAATGAATTTCATGGGCATTTTCACCACTCCACGCCCGTGATTTGGTTTGGATTGCTGCCACAGGTTGTGGTGATTGCCTTGATCTGGGTATTGCGCTAGTTGCTGCGAAGGTATTGTAAAAAAAATCCAGGTTTCATTACGAGCACTTGTAGATCTCGTTTAATCATTTCAGCATCGAAATGTTTTACATTGTGAGTTAACAGAAATTGAGCTTTTCCAATGTGTGCAACTGCAACAACATGTGAATCTTGTTGGTCAAAAACATACGGCACATACATCCCTACCAGTCTAGGCTTGTCTAAATCAAGTTTGATTGTTGAAACACCACGGAAAAAATTGCTACCTGGTGGTTTTTTACCTAATCTCTGCAAGACATCGAAAACTTCTGTTTGTATTGTCTGTGATACAACTTTTTCAATTGAATTGTCACCCAAAATCGCAAATGATGCACCATTCTTAGACAATTGAGCAGAAACTAGCACGTCGCTGTCTAGAAACGCTCTGATTTTGCCCATACATCTTTTCGAACACTTCGTAATACTGATTGCACTGCACCTAAGTTGTTTTCATCTTCCATCTGTGCTTGTTGTATATCGTGATCCATTCCCGAAAATAAAAATGAGAGTGAAACGGCTGGAATTCGATATGTTTTGCCAAATTTTTTTGCCACAATTTCTCCACGTCCAATGAGATCATAGATGGTATTTTTTGAAAGTTGCAGCATTTCTGCTACTTGCTCTGGGGTATACGCCTTGATGTTCGGATTTGTGCTAAACATGACTATATGTTACTATAGGTGACCAAATATGTCAATATTCAAGTGCTAAATAACTTAAATG
>CAZBMX010000036.1:0-8343 GCA_964493195.1 uncultured Pseudomonadales bacterium | reverse complement strand
CAGGTAGTTGTGATATGACTTCAGATCCAGACACCGCCAACTCAGGAAGTATGCGTAGGGGGGCGAGTACATAGGTGTCACCAAATACTTTGGGGGCGATACCATGACCAATCGGTACCAAAAGCCGTGCTGCTCGTGTGGCAGTTACGGCGTCACCATTGCTTACTGCAGAGCGTAGACGAAGCAGTTGCACAACGGTGAATCCTGATAAGAATAACAAAGCAAATGCGACCAACACCCCAATAAATCGCACCAACTGGTACTGCCGCGGTTTACTTGAGTTTGATTGATTTGATGGTGTCACCGACTGTAACTTTTTCCAAAACATCCATACCAGTGAGAACTTTGCCGAACACCGCATGCTTGCCATCAAGCCAAGGGGTTGCTTCGTAGGTGATGAAGAATTGACTGCCACCAGTGTCAGGACCTGCGTTAGCCATAGAAAGAACGCCAGCAGTGTCATGTTTCAAAGTCGGGTCGAACTCATCAGCAATGGTGTAACCTGGTCCGCCAGTGCCCCAAAGCTGCTTTTTTGCAGGATCTTTGCTCAATGGATCACCTACCTGTGCCATAAAATCTGGGATTACTCGATGGAACACTATGCCATCGTAGAATCCTTCGCTGGCTAAGTTTACAAAGTTGGCTGTGGTGAGTGGAGCCTTATCTCTATACAGCTCAACTGTAACAGTGCCTTTGTTGGTTTCAATGATAGCTTGGGTGGCGGCTATTTCTTTGAAGTCCTTAATGGTTTTAGTTGTCTCTGCTGGCATAGTTGGTTCCTTTGTGGGGATAGCGCTACTAGTAGATTTGTCACTCAACTTAATGTCATTGTTAGTTGTTTTTACCGGTCCGCACGCACTCAGGACTAGAGAAGAAACGATTAGGCCAATACCTGCTACGAGTGTTGTTTGAGATCTGCTGAGCATAGGTCACCATGCTACAATAGATCGAGGATTTGTGCAATGAGTTTTACCATCACTTTACTACACGGCTGGTCCGTTGATCCGGAAAATGAAGCCAAGTGGGAGCAGTTCCGCGCAGTTCTCAAGCGCAAAGGCTACGAGACGCGGTTTTTGCCGATTCCTGGACTTTCGTCACCTTTAGATACTGCATGGGGATTGAATGATTATGTCCAATGGTTGCACACTCAACTAAAGTCAAGCAAGAAAACTATACTCCTGGGCCACTCGTTTGGGGGGCAAATAGCTTCTCGGTTTGCAGCGCAGTACCCAGAAAAAATATCTGCATTAATTTTGATTGATAGTGCGGGTATCAGAGATCGATCCTCACTGGTGTTGCTCAAACGAGCCGTATTCAAAATAGTTGCAGCAGTTGGCAAAAAGCTCAGCCAAGCACCGCAGCTGCGTAAGTTGTTGTATACATTGGCTCGAGAGCGTGACTACTTTGAAGCATCGCCGGTTTTGCGCAGAACTATGGCTGCTGTGTTGGTGGACGAAGTGACTCGAGACTTGCCGCGAATCATTGCGCCCACTTGCATCATTTGGGGAGAACAAGACACTGCTACACCACTTGCATTGGCCTATCGGTTTACTGCTTTGATTCCTGATTCTCAGTTACACATTGTGAGTGGCGCACGTCATTCTCCTCAATTTACCCATCCTGCAATCGTGGCGGATTACATCTCTGCATTCTTGCAAGTTGAACGTAAAAGCCAGGGGGGTAAGGCATGAGTGGAGCAGTATTAATTATGTTCAGCGTGTATGTTCTGCTTGTTTTGGTGCGTTCGATTCGCTGGACTGCAATTTTGCAACAAAAGGAGTACCGACTAGATAGGTTGAAGGTTTTCATAGAATCAGCTGAGGGAGTGGCGGAGCTACTGCATGTAATACCAACTGGCATTGAACTCACTCGCACTGGTTTCAAGCGGCCAAAGATTACGCTACGCAGTCTCGTATCGTGGCTCTTGATCCTGGCTGAACTGAGTGTCAGCGCAGGTGTTGGTATCGGTTGGTATATAGCTCAGACGCCTACTACTACCTCGCTAATTCTAGTTGCTGTTTGGCTAACTTTAGTGTTGTTCTTGGTACCGGTTTTTGTCATGTTGACCGCAATACCGACCAGCTTAATTGCGCGGTATCGGACTACACAGGTTTCAAGGCAGGCAGGCTTGTTGCTGGCAACACATAGCCCTTTAGTTATTGGTATTACTGGCAGTTATGGTAAATCGTCCACTAAGCAGTTGTTAGCACATGTCTTGGGCAAAAAGTACACTGTTTTTGCAACTCCTCGGTCGTTCAACACCAGGCTATCAGTGGCGCAAAGTGTGTTGCGTGGTTACTCTGGCCAGAAAATTGTCATTTTAGAGTATGGTGCATATGGGCCTCGGGAAATAGAGCGACTGGCTGCGGATTTGCCGCCTAGTTGGGCAGTCATAACCGGTTTCGCTCCGCAGCATGTGGGTCTATTTGGTTCCGAAGATGCAATTGCCCAAGCAAAAGCCGAACTGTTACTTGCTCTTCCCGAGAACGGCAAAGTGTTTAGTAATGCAGATGATACAGGTGTGCAACGCATCATTGGTGCGGCGGAATCGAAACGCTCGTTGGATATCACTGAGTACTCTATTTCTGCACTAACTTGGTTGCAAAGAGCCAGACTTACTGCAGCTGGAAAACTCGAGTTACCTCAAGCAGGGAAGGGAATTTCAACACAACTTGTTGGTAAACACTATCTGCAAACAATTGCGGGTGTTTGGTCCGTTGCCCAGGCACTGGGGATGACAGAAAGCGCAGTGTTTAAACGACTCGAAAGTTTCGAACCATCAAGCAATTTCGTTCGTAATCGCACAACTAAAACAGGTGTTCATGTTATTGATGACGGAGGCACGAGTAATCCACGAGGTTTTGCAGCTGCACTTGCACTGTTGGCTGAACTTGAGTATCCTCAAAAGGTATTGGTCACACCAGGTATTGTTGATCTCGGTGCGCAATCTGACTCCATTCATCGAGTTTTGGCTGATCAGGCCTGGAATGTCGGAGTGAGCGAAGTACTGTATGTTGGTGGTGCCGGCGTTGATTCATTTACTGCTGTATTTGGTGCACGGAGGATTATCACAGAGCGAAAGGCAGTTGAAACAACGTTGCGCTCGCTGCCCAAAGGTTCGGTTTTGCTCATTGAGGGAAGAATGCCAGGATGGTGTGCTGACCTATTGAAGCGATTATGAAGCTACTCACAAGTTATCTGACACCTCCCATTTTTCTCAGTCTTGGCTCAAACTACTCTGTGCGATTTGCTGTTTCTGCAATGCTGCAACTGATTATGCCTGCAGCGGGGGCACTAGAAAAAGCAGGTAGAGAATTGGAGCAGCAATTAGGGGGCAGGCCTGTGTTTTACTATAAGGGAAGGGATGGAATTGAGCAGGCTGTTTCCGCCATCCAGCGCAAACACCGGCAACCACTCACTGTTTTTACCCAAGCCGCTACGTGTTATGCGCTTGAAGAGGGAATTACTCGAGCGGGTGCCCGCACGGTGTATGTGGATGTGGGCAAACATCGATTAAACATGACAGTGGGGGGATTGCAAGCCGCTTATGAACAAGCGGGTAAACCACATCGTAGCGTTGTGATAGTACAGCATTTGCTTGGTTTTCCTGCCAAACTTGAACAAATTGCAGCTTGGTGCAACGAGCATCAGGCCATACTGCTCGAAGACGTAGCTCAAGCCTATGGAGCTTTGACAACAACAGGGGCTGTTGTGGGTACTGTCGGAGCTGTCGTTGTTGGTTCTCTTGGACGCGACAAAGTCCTTGATTGTGTGAATGGCGGATTTGCTCTCGTGCGCGACCAAAATACTGCTCCTCAGCCGAAGCAGCTCAAAAATGAGGTGGGTACCGCACAGGTAGTGCGTGATCTTTTGTACCCAATTACAACTTGGAGCATCCGTTCCTTGTACGGTATTGGGATTGGAAAACTTTTGTTCCGGTTAGCACGTCGAGGTGGTGTTCTTTACTCGCCAATTCCTGCCCCGTTACCTACAAGTAGTGCTCTCCCAATTGAGTTCGGCGCACTACTGCGTAGGCAGTTGGCGCAACTTGATGTACAGTTGGCACATCGCAGGCAAGTAGCGCAGATGTACTTCTCACACGTTGGTGAGTGGCTTGCAGCTTTGCACATCACGGAGCAGGATCTTGTACGAGCAGCTTGTTTGCGCGTGCCGGTACTGGTTCCCGATGTGGGAGACTTCGTAGCATATCTGCGGCGAAATCGGGTGCATGCCAGCGATAGATGGTACCGGGCAGCAGTGGATATGGGGAGTTTTAGTTTTTCTACCGTGTATAGGTCGGGAACTTGCCCAAACGCTGAATTTTTGGTGAAACATATGTGTAACTTACCCACTCATCAGGCACTTTCAATTGCGCGAGCAGAAGAAATTGCCAGATTGGTGCGTACATATATGAATCAACCGAAAGTGCTAGACTGGTACTCAAAAACTTTTGGATTGGATCTGCACGTATGAACCAGCCTACACACAACATTGAACTCACACAAAATATGGACAAGACTAGTTGGGAAGCGGCTGTTGCCCAGTTCCCTGAAGCAAACTTTTTGCAGTCTTGGAACTGGGGTGTGTTCCAACAAAATTTGGGCAAACAAGTATTTAGAGTTGCTGCAATTCGAGGGGGAAGAGTGGTGGGGTTGTGCCAGGCAGTCCGCGAGCCAGCTCGTCGGGGAGCATACTTGGCAATTGCGGGAGGTCCGCTGTGTGATTGGACCACTGATTCGGCAATCTTGTACGCGATTCTTGATGACTTGCGAGTTACAGCTACACAAAGTGGGTGCGTTTTTATTCGATTAAGACCTCAACAGCTCGATACAACCGAAGTGCGGCAGCGCGCTATGGAGATGGGTTTACGACACGCACCGATGCACCTTACAGCAGATCTAACCCTTCAACTCGACTTAACACAATCTCTAGATATGTTGTTAAGTCAAATGCGTAAAAATACACGAGCAGCTATCCGTAAAGCTGAATCACTGGGAGTGACTGTGCGGCAATCACAGGTTGTAGCGGACATTCATGATTTTTATCTAGAACAGCTGAGGGTCGCAGAGCGGCATGGTTTTGTACCATTCTCAGAGAAATTCTTAACTGAGCAATTTGCTGCATTTGCAGCAGATGGACAAGTTGTATTGTTCCAAGCTTGGCAAGGTGGGGTCCGGCTGGCGGAAGCTTTTGTGATTTTTTACAATGGTGAAGCGGTGTACCACTACGGTGTGTCGACTGATGCGAATGCCAAACTACCTGGAAGCTACGCATGCCAATGGGCAGCAATCCAAGAAGCGCAACGACGAGGATGCACGCGATATAATTTTTGGGGAATTGCCCCCGTGACTGAAATGCATCATCGGTTTGCTGGCGTCTCGCTGTTTAAGCGTGGATTTGGTGGACAGGAGGTAGCATACTTACCAGCTCATGACTTGCCACTAACCTGGAAATATCAATTGACGTATTGGTTTGAAGTACTACGTCGTAAGATGCGCAAGTTAGACTAAAAGCTCATCATTTTCGTTCCACAGCGTAGGTTTCCAGATACTTCAGGAACACTGCTGGCGCGTCTTCCATGAAAAACTGCTGGAATTCCTGATAGATCTCAGTGCGTTCTTGTTGATTAAAGTTTTGCCGTCCTTTTTCTAGCAAGTTATCAATTCTTGTGTTTTTGTAGCCGGTGAAGTTGGTACTTTGTTCTGAATGCCAGAGAGCATACTGATCGGGATCTGCGGGTGATTTTTGGCCGACGAGTAGTACTTGAAATGAGCTCACATCAGGAAAGTTGGAGATGCGTACTTGTACAGAGATATCTAACTTTATACAATCCTGTTTGTTTTCAACCTGGTTGCTGGTTTGACAAGCAGCAACGGCTTGGTCACCCAAAGACTCCCATTGTTTTTTGATTGCTTCTGCCTCGGTTTCAAAGAGAGTTGTAGTCGTCAGTTCAAACTGGAGCGGTTCAGCTGGAAGTGGGTCGAGCAATCGTTCGATAGCACGAGCAATATCTCTATCGTATGGTTTGATGCTCTCTAAGTAAGCCCAAGAATCAACACTTATTGGTCCGAGCGCCCTGATTTCTTCGTTTGGTTTTTCGAGTGCATAGGAAAGTCCTTGACGAATATTTTTTTCAAATTTGGGACTGCGGACATTAAAAAACACCGCCAAGTACTGGTCGGTGTGAAGAGTTGGAGTAACTGAAACAGTTGGCCACTCAAAAATATCGTGCCGCTTTTGCATGTCGGGTAGAACATCCACTTCGCCTTGTTTAAACGCGGTCACTGCGTCTTCTTCGGTAAGATAAAAACGATAAACGAATCGTTCATCAAGACCATCGATGACAACCTCCTTGAGATTTGGCCCTTGTGTTTTGTAATCAATGATTCGGTAGTTGCCGAGTCCGATTTTACTTGGCCGTGTAAAAAACCACCAATGACGTTGCGCAACGCTGCGCAGGATGGGTTCTGAGACCAATGTGGGGAACGGCGCATACGAGTCAGGTAGTTTAAAAACTATATCATTCGGGGTGATAATGGTTTCTACTTCTCGGAATTGGTACTTGAGATCATCTGGAACAACAGGTTTGCCATCGTTCCAAAATAAGTCTTGTTTAAGTACAAATCGGTAGGTCTTGCCCTCATTCTCTACAGTCCATCGCTCAGCAAGGAGCGGGGTGACTGACCCGTCAGGTTCAACAGTGGTGAGCCCAGCGCTGAGTTGGTCAGTAATTTGACGAGGTAGTGTGTCCAACGTGAATTCACCCACAATCCCAATGTATCGGCGGTTACTTTTTTCTAGATTAGTGAGTACGGTCGGCAGTAAGAGGGAAAAAACCACAACAGCGCCCAAAAGAGAAAGTGTTAAAACTACACCATGTTTTTTAGCGAATGCAGTTAAGTACCAGTACAGTTTACGCATGCTTCAAAACTTCAGCGTTGCAGTGAAGCCTAGTTAGATCACGAGCAAGCCAATAGAAGAAAAAACAAACAAACCAACAGTTGCGATAGTAAGATAGAACACAATTTTCTCCAACCCACGGCGTGTGTGATAGGTCTCTCCCCCGCCGCCGCTCATACCAACCCCGAAACCACTGCCTTGTGACTGTAAAAGCACGGAAACAATAATCGCTACTGATAGGATGATATGAACAATGAGCAAAGCTGTGTGCATACTAAGGACCATTTTATCATGAGTTTAGTGACTTTACGTGTTAATTTGCAACTTCTTGGTTGCGAGTTTCTCGAATTACAGTGACCGTAACCGTACCTGGATAGGTCATTTTCTCTTTGATTTCGTCACGAATCTTTAGACTGAGTATTTTGACATCATCGTCCTTAGACTTTTCTGCTTCAAGCAGTACACGAACCTCACGACCTGCCTGAATCGCATAGGCTTGTTTGACGCCTTCGTATTTAGTTGCAATTTCCTCCAATTGTTGGAGGCGTTTGACGTATTCGTCATAGTTTTCGTATCGAGCGCCTGGCCGTGCACCAGATATTGCATCAGCAATATATACAACCATTTGTTCCGGGCCAGTGAAAGGCTCATCTTCATGGTGTTGTGCGATACAGTCGATGACTGGCTGCGGGATGTTGAAGCGTTTTGCAATTTTGACGCCTAACTCAACGTGACTACCTTCAGCTTCATCTGATACTTTACCGATGTCATGGAGCAAACAGCCAAGTTTGACGGTGTTGACATTGAGTTTCAACTCACTGGCCAACTTCATACCAATTTTGGTCTCCTCCAGGGTGTGGGCGATCAAGTTCTGGCCGTATGAGAAGCGGTACTTAAACTTACCAAGCATGCGCATCAAATCAACAGGTAGGTTGTATACACCCACCTCATGGCAGAGCTTCTTGCCTTCTTCCATCATGACTTTAGACAGTTCTGACTCTACCTTGGCAACAACTTCTTCAATTCGAGTTGGCTGGATACGTCCGTCTTTGACCAAGCGCTCAAGTGAAATGCGTGCGATCTCACGTCTGACAGGATCGAAACAAGAAAGACGAACCTCGGTGGGAGACATGTCGAGGTCAACATCAACGCCGGTGCGGTGCTCGAAAGCGTTGATATTGCGGCCGGATTTGCCGATAATTTTGCCTTTGGTGTCTTCTGAAGGTAGGGTGACAACTGAAACAGTGTACTCAGGAACATAGTCATTGGCGCCGTGCTTCATGGCGTCAACGATGATGTCCTGAACTTTTTCTTCAGCTTCTGCCTTGGCTTCTTCTTCTTTTTGACGAATAAACTGAGCCATTTCTTTGCTCAGTTTTTGTTCAAGATTATCGAGGAGAAGCTGCTTGGCCTCATCTTTGGTGAAACCGGATACTTCTTCGA
>CAZBMX010000035.1:0-8693 GCA_964493195.1 uncultured Pseudomonadales bacterium | reverse complement strand
CTTATTGTTTCGGCTTCGACAATAATTAAGCCATAGCGGAGCTGATTTGGTTGAGCTCGTAACCTACTTGAAACTGTGGCATTATATAATGCTGATATGAATAAGATATTTATAGCCGTAGTCGTTTTTCTTAGCACTCTTATTCTCTCGCCTTCGACCTTGGTTCAGGCCCAAACTCCTCAATCAAACGACACATTCCAGACCGCCACAGTCACAAAGATTCTCAGTGAAAAAAAAGTGGAGATTGAAAACCAATTATTCTATATACAAGAGGTTGAGGTAAAGTTGAGCAATACTGGTGAGACACAAGTCGTTACTGTGGGAAGTGAGTTTCAGCCACTTAATGAAAACCAACGACTCAAAGTGCATGCGCAAGTGATAGTTTCTCAGCAACAGATAGCAGAGGGTGAACCAGAGTTGGTTTTGAACGACGTGTACAGAATCCCAGTTTTGATCGGCTTGGCTTGCATCTTTGCACTGCTAGTTGTAGTGATTGGTGGTAGGCAAGGTGCTTTTTCAATAATTGGCATGCTGTTTAGTTTGTTTGTTTTAGTTTCGTTCATTGTGCCACACATTCTTGCAGGACAGAATCCATTTTTCATTACGTTAGCTGGGGCCCTCGTGACCGCTGTTGTGACGATGTATGTTTCCCACGGTTTCAAAAGACAAACACACATTGCATTGTTTTCAATGCTAGTTTGTCTAGCTGCAGCTGCTATGATCTCCTCTGCGGCCGTTCAGTTGGGTCAGTTTGTTGGATTGGGTTCAGAAGACGCAGCCTACCTCCAGTTTGGAACAACCCAAAAAATAAATTTGCAAGGATTGCTTCTGGCTGGGATCTTGTTGGGCACGCTGGGTATTCTCGATGACATTACGCTTGCACAAACTGCCGTAATTGAGCAGTTAAAGGCAGTCAATTCTAAACTAACATTTCTCGATTTGTACTCCCGAGGTTTGGCAGTGGGAAAAGATCATGTAGCTTCATTAGTGAATACTCTAGTTTTTGCGTATGCGGGTACCAGCCTGCCCCTATTTCTACTATTCACCCTCTATCAAAGTCAGCCAACTTGGGTAATTATCAACTCCGAAGTCATCGCTGAAGAAATCGTGCGGACGTTAGTTGGCTCAATTGCACTTGTGATGGCTGTGCCAATCACTACCATCATTGCAGCGTACTTCGTGACTAAGGCAAAAACTGTGAAGTTTGCTAAAATACCTCCATGTCCATAAGAGCTATTTCTGGCGGCGTAGCCCACAAGTTGCCAGCAGATTTGCGAGCAGCACTTGCTGCTGATCCAACTGCGCTCGAGGCATGGGAGAATCTTACTCCTCTGGCGCGTAACGAGTGGATCTGTTGGGTTACGTTTTTCAAAAAAGAGGAAACTAGGTTTAACCACTTGGAGCGGACAATCACCGAGCTTAAACAGGGCAAACGCCGACCATGTTGTTGGATTGGCTGCACGCATCGCACGGACAAACCGCTCAGTCCCTCAGTACGAGGAATTCTGAGCAAGCAGCGCAAGCAGAAATAAGTGATCAGCTAACAATTTGTAGTATGATAACAAGCATGACAAAAACAGAAAAACAGAACCGAGCGGTGGTTCAAAAACTCATAGATTGCATCAACCAGAAGAACATTGTCGTGATGGATGAGCTTTTTCATGAAGATGCAGTTATGGATTGGCCCCAATCTGGGGAAAAAATTGTCGGAGGCAGCAATCGGAGGGCCGTTTATGGATCGTTTCCAACACTTCCCACAATTGTTCCGCGTTGCATGGTGAGCGGTGGCAACCTGGTAGTTGCTGAAGCAACACTAGATTATGGCTCACCTACTCGCTACAAGGCCGTTTTTATTTTTGAGTTTTCAGACGGAAAGATCACAAAGGAAACTGCCTACTGGAGCGAACCATTTGAGGCGCCAGAGTGGAGAGCGCAGTGGGTTGAGAAAAACCCTTCGTAAACAATACTTACTACTAGACAAGGAAGATGATGCGAAGCACACCACAGGGTATCAGTGGAAATTGGTCTTGCCTTTTACCTAAACAAAAACATTTACATTTGGAATGAAGTTGCAGATACTGCGGCTTATCGGGAAGAGTTGCTTGCCTTTGACGTTCAGTTTGTAAATGCGGATCTTGATGAGATTGTGGTAAAAACTGGATTCAAATTGCATGAATGAATGCATGCATGCATGTAGCGGAGACGACGAAATGAATCAGGAACTAGAACCACAGATAACTCAAGTTTTTTCACATGATGGAAAACGGGAAGATTATTGACGCAAATTCTATTGCAGCCATCACGCAGGCCGTTGTGCATTTGAAAGTACTTAGTTGAACAAGTTAGGAAACTTCATTTTCGCGTACAAAAGTAGTGCTACCGTGTCTGATGCATGGATCTCACCATTAGCAATAAGGGTATCAAGCTCAGAAACAGGAACTCTTACGATCTCAATAGATTCTGTTTCTTCTAGCTCTTGTTTATAGGTCACTTCAACATTTGTGATAAGGAATCCCCACACTCGCACGGAGCTTTTGCTTGGTTCAGTCCACAACTCTGTAAGTTCAATAAGATCAGCTTGTGAGGCTTTGATGCCCGTTTCTTCTAAAAGCTCAGCAACTGCTGTTTCCTTTGCTGTTTTTCCATTTTCGATTCTGCCAGCTGGAAACTCAATACAGACCTCCCCAATGCCATGTTTGTATTGTTTAACAAAAATCACCTCCTTGTTTTTTGTGATGGGAATGATCATCGAGACATTTGCAAGTTTTGATTTGTAGTACTCAATTATTTTTCCACTAGGAAGCTCAACTGTTTCTTTGATTACGGGAAACCACTCGCTGGGAGAAACATCTTGCTGATCTAAGACATTCCATTTCGGGTCACTCATGTCTCTATTATACGGCAAGATTTTAGAAAAAAGTCTTAAACCTTCTCACACCCGCGCAATAGGATCAACCCCAACACACATGCTAAAATAACCAAATGCAAAAGGGACTCACCTATCCAGGAGTTACTGTTGTTTTCTTTTGCCATGATGGTAAGGGCAACTACTTACTCAGTAAACGCAGCACAAACTGCAGGGATGAACATGGGCGGTGGGACCCCGGTGGCGGTGCTGTTGAGTTTGGCGAAAAAGTGGAGGACGTGCTCCGTAGAGAAGTACGAGAAGAATACTGTGCAGAGATACTCGAATGCGAAGAGTTTGGGTTTTTGGACATTCATCGGAAACACGATGGCAAACCTACCCATTGGATCGCAATCTTGTACCGGGTTTTGGTTGACCCAAGGCAAGTAGCAAACGGTGAGCCGCACAAGTTCGATGAGATCGGTTGGTTTACACTGGATGCACTACCCAAACCATTGCACTCACAGTTTCCTGCAGTGTTAAAAAAATACAAAGATGCCCTGAGACCCTGAGCTTTTTTTTGGATTGGAAGTACTTGTTGGATTATTGCCACTATACAACAACTACACATACCTGTAGTATATGAACTGTGACAACTACTGCAAAAAAACGCCTTACACTGTTTTTAAACCAGAACCTCGTCAAGCATGCCAGGGCGCAAGCCGTTATTGAGGACTTATCACTCACCGAACTAGTAGAGAAAGCAATCATTCAGTATTTACCAAAAGTAACAGTTATAAAAAAAAGCGAGATCGTATAGGTTGACCAACGCAAAGAACCTACAAAGGGAATAATCACACACACAACAACAAACATTGAAACTCAAATTACAGATAAACAAATCGCTGACTCCATCATTGTTGATAATTTAGTTAAAAAATCGAACCGCATCCTCATAAGCATTTCTTCGCACGCATTTCCTATTGATCTTTTTCCCAACACTATTGTTGTGGAAGAAGGTAGAGTTGCGATAATCAATCGTAAGTTTCTAAGCTCACAGGTTTACAGTGTGGATATTAGAAACATTGCTAATGTATTGATTAATACGACATTGTTTTTTTCGCAGTTGGTAATAATTTCGAGAACTTTTGAGGAGAATGAGGTAAAAATCAGAAACCTCAGAACAAAAGAAGCGATTTTTGTTCGCAGAATGATTGAAGGATTGCGAACTTTAGAAAACAGGCAAATTAATACATCTGCATACACAACAAAAGAATTGTTGACAATGCTACAGGAGTTAAGCACTACAGAGATAGTTTTATAAAGTATACAGTACAAAAAGAAAGAATAGTATGAACATACTTCTTTGGCTCATTTTAGGCGCACTGTCTGGTTGGTTGGCAGGTGTATTCATGAAAAGTGATAACAGCACCCTTGAGGACATACTCCTAGGCATTGTGGGATCAGTGGTGGGTGGATTCATCATGAACATGTTTGGTCAGCCGGGTGTTACGGGATTTAATCTCTATAGCATTGTGATTTCGGTAATCGGTGCTGCTGTGGTCATTTATATTGGCCGTGTGTTGCGCAGATAACTGTAAGCAACATAAGACGATACTACTGAGTACTTATCCATTTACAGAAAGGATTTCATGACTGAAATCACAAAGGAAACAATTACAACACAGACAGGAGATCGGATAATTCAACCTGTACTTCCCGCTCAGCAAGGCCAACTACAGACGGTTGAGCAGATTATTTATTTCTTATTTGGCGCACTTGATATCCTGCTCGCTTTCAGATTTGTTCTGAAACTGATGGGGGCTAGCACTACGAGCGCATTTGTGCAGACGATTTATTCCGTCAGCAGTCTATTTGTTTGGCCATTTGAAGGTATCTTCCGACGAGCCGTTTCTCAAGGCATTGAAACTGCATCTGTGTTGGAACCAGCGACAATAGTAGCGTTCTTAGTGTATGCTGTATTGGCATGGGGAATGGTGCAGCTTGTTAAGTTGCTTGCAGGAAGTAGGAGCGATGTCTAGAAAAAATGTGGTTATACCCTTAATTATCATAATTGGTGTATACTTTTTGCTTTTTCATACTGATCCTTTCCCATTCAATCATGAGGCAATTGGGCTTCCCCCGTACCACGTAATTCATGCGGTGTTTGGCGGATCTCTATTGGTGTTGGCAGGCTACCTGTGGCACAAAAAGTAGTTTCAACTTTAGTCGTTCTGAAAGTTCGTGATTGGATTAACTCAGGTTTGCCCAAGTACAGTCGCTGTTAAAGTTGATTGTCTCTTTTTAAATAGAACGCACCTTTTACTGGGTATAATCCAATTTTTTTCCGAGACCAAACGGGAATGTTATGCTGTGTATCCCTAAATGTGTTCCATCCAAACATAGCAAACCAACTTTGCCAACCTGATGCATCCATTTTAATGTGATGTGTGTCATCAGCATCCATGCCTTCTTCTCCCACTACCGTTATCTTGTGAAACATGCTCCCAGTATCCTTTAAGACTCTTTCCATTTCTATGAGAGCTCGTCTCGCTGTATCGGTGGATGGCAAGTGTTCCATGAGATCCCAGCTTAAGATGACATCAAACGAGTTGTTGTGAAAAGGAAGAGAAAGGGCATCTCCATTCACCGCAACAATGTCGTCAGGGAAGAGAGAAATTGCAGTCAGCAGTGCTGAAACATTAATATCCAACGAATACACCGTGTGACCCCATCGCATGAGGTACTGTTCTAGTTGCCCCATTCCAGCGCCCACACTCAAAATCGTACTTTTTTTTGGAAGGTTCATGGGCCTAATGACCTCAAGATAAGTTCGCATTGCCCACCATGTACGATAACTCAATTTCTTCCAATTTCTTTCGCACTCTTTAAGGTAGGGGTAGTTTGGCCCATATTCTGTCATAGAATTGGCATTCTAGCAGTAGAATGATGGATCATCCAGTCTTAAGTGTTAGATTGGTTAAGTACAAGAGTATGTGCTACTATTAAGCAGTAGCATAATTCTACGAAGGTGCACCATGGCTAAGCAAACATATCCTATCCCAAAAAGTAATCCTAATGCTCAAATGAGTATTGTATTTTTTTTATTGTGGCTGGTGAATATTGTGGTAATCGCGTTAGCGAATGCAATGTACCCACAAAACATTGTTTTGGGGACGGTGAGTTTATCACACACTGCTGCACTACTATTAAGTTCTGGTGTTCTAGCCTGGATTGGAACCGTTACCATGCCGTTGTTCACAGCAATTGAAATGCGTAAACAAATGGTGCTTGCACCACAGCATTGGCTGCTTGGGTATTTAGCAATTAACTCCGTCGCTCTCTGGGTGATGGGACGAATTTCCGACCAGCTAGGGTTAGGTTTCAGTTCTTGGGTTTTTGTGTTGGGTCTAGCGGCAGTTGTAGACTTTGTGCAGGGCATGACTATGATGGCATACGGCGAGTTGCAGAAACGGCTGTAGGGCGGCATAATTGACTTATAGGACATTCCCTGTTATACTTAAGCTCTTCGGATTTGAAATTCCCCCCTTTTTTTTGAAGTTGGCGGAAGATGCGATTCTCTCCGCTGATTTAGTATATGTTGTGCACCTTTTGCGCTTGTCGCATTCGTGCCAAGCAAGGAAGTATGTATAATTCATCTCGTGGTAGGGGCTCGTCTCAGCGATCACACTACTCAAGCAGGCCGCAGCGTCAGCGTGGTCCTCAGCCGTCATATATTGACCCAGCTCGCTATGTCAGTAAGCCGGTACAAATGGACGCCGTAGTTGAACCAGCGTTTGAGCCAAAAAACTCATTTACTGATTTCGGTTTACACGAAACTCTCGTTAAGAACGTGGTAACTCGAGGCTACGCGTTGCCAACACCAATTCAAGACCAAGCTATTCCAGCACTTATGGAAGGCAAAGACGTAGTTGGCATTGCTAACACGGGTACTGGAAAAACGGCAGCATTTTTACTGCCTTTTATTCACAAGTTGCTCAACGATCCCGACCAAGGTGTCTTAATCATGGCGCCCACTCGTGAGTTAGCACTTCAAATCATTGATGAATTGAAGAGTTTCATTCAAGGCTTGCCGCTCGGTGCTACCCTTTGTATTGGTGGCGCAAACTTGACCGGTCAAATGCAGCGATTACGTCAGAATCCTCACTTCGTAATAGGCACACCAGGTCGGGTGAAGGATCTGATTATGCGGGGTGCATTTCGCACGGAAATGTTTACCAACATCGTGTTGGATGAAGTTGACCGCATGTTAGACATTGGATTCAGAAAAGATATTCTGTTTTTGATTGATCAATTGCCACCGCAGAGACATGCCGCATTTTTCAGTGCCACGATGAATCGTGACACCGAAGATATAATGCGCAAGTTTTTAACAGAACCTGTCACAATTAGCGTGAGACGACATGAAACAGCTGCGCAGATTGAACAGGATATCGTGCGCATCAGAAACGGTCAGAGCAAACTTGAGGTGTTACACCAATTATTGCAACAAGAAGAGTTTGAGAAAGTTATTGTGTTTGGAAGAACTAAACACGGTATTAACAAACTTGCCCAAGAGTTGTATCGACGTGGTGTAAGAGTGAGTGCAATTCATGGCAACAAAAGTCAAGGTGCGCGCCAACGCTCATTACAGGACTTTAAGCGTGGAAGAGTGCAAGCTCTACTTGCTACAGACGTAGCCGCACGTGGCATTGACATCGAGGGGGTTACACACGTGATTAACTTTGATGAACCCATGACCTATGAAGATTACGTGCACCGGATTGGTCGCACTGGTCGAGCAGGGAAGTTGGGTAAGGCATTGACGTTTGTGACGTAATATCTTTCGATGACGAGCTGGAGTGCAGCTGATTGGCGAGTGGTTGAGCATTGATACTGGCAGAGAAATTGCAGAGATGTTCACGCCGGCAGACCTGATCAGCTTGAAATGTTGTTAGAATCTGAAAAAATACATCATAGTGGTATAATCTGAAACACATCTCATCTTGTATTTTGTGACGTGGAAAACACCAATGTCAGATCATGAATTTAATCAAGAGCAGTTCTTGGAGACAGTTCTCGCAGACCAGGTTGTGCAAAAGGCAATCAGTGACACCAACTGGTTCACCGTTGCAAAACTTCTAAAAATCGTTGAGGAAACTATGACCCCAGCTCGAACGGGGTTTCTCGGTTCCTATGTAGATCCTCGGTTGGCAGCGTGTTTGGCTGCAACGGAACTGCCTTTGAGTCAGAAGCATAAATTGTTTCATGATCTCTATCATTTCTTGAACAAACACATGATTAGTCCGCAAGGACATGCATTCGCTAGCACGTTTATCCCCTTTTTATCAGCGGATCAAGTCTCAAATATGTTGAGCGAACTTGGGTTGCCAGCTAAGTTTGACATTGATAGAGGAGTACAGGAGTTAACTCCGAGTATGTTACTGTGTTTAGTTGCACCCGAGGAACTGCGCAATCAACTGGTGAAAATAATTTTTTCTACTGGGGATCAGCAGATGATGCAGTCATTGCTTGTGTGGGCAATGGTAGTGCGGGCAGGAACGCAAGCATATCTAGAAAGAGGAGAATAAAGTATGGCAGAAACATTTGATGCTGACTTATTTAAATTTTTATCAAAAAAGAACTCACCCAATGAGGCATTTTCAAACGTTCTTCCCGCACTCAATTTACCAGATTCTCTTGAAGGACTTTATAGCCTTACAGACGACGAAATAGTGCAGCTGGTTGCGCCTATCTATTTTGCTGGAATTGCTTATTTAGTGCACAGAGTGCCATTGCAGTTCTTGCAGGAGGTGGGCACAGATGCGTGGACAGCGCATTTGACCAA
>CAZBMX010000034.1:0-8712 GCA_964493195.1 uncultured Pseudomonadales bacterium | reverse complement strand
TTGGGAATCTTATGCCAGAAAAAAACTAACACCAATAAAACAGGGCTAAACAGAAAAATACTCTTGCCAGGGCTGAATAGCAACCCCCACAGACCTTCAAGCAACACATATGTGGGCGGCGCACTCAAATTTGGCAAGGCCCCCGAATTTTCCACAGAAACTCCACTCCCACCAAATCGCAGCGCATTAAACAGAAAGTATACAATCAGCAATGGCAAGCCACCCAGCAAACCACTAAAAAAATCTTTCAACACTATACCAACTTGCGCGATTGATAGAGTCAAAGTTGACCAACGTAGTACGACGTAGTACATAACAAGCGAAATAATGGGCAAAATATAGGTCTGGTTATACGAGAGCACAACTACGCTGTAACAAAAACCGGCCATCACCAGATAGCGTCGCTGCAGAGTGGTGCTGTATTTTTTGAGAAACAAATATGAAAGCAGTAAGAAGCTGGCAAACAGCATGTGCGGGAACGCGTGCTTGCTATAAATAATCACACTACTTGAGACAGTCAGCAAACTGCTGAGAATAAGTGAGGCGGTGTGAGAAACCGCAAGCGCTCTATAAAAGGCGTAAAGCGTACACATCAGAAGTGCGCCATAAAATGCGTTGGTAAAACTTGCAAACAGCAGTACGGGCCAGTCATTTTGTAAGGGAAAGGCATCTATTGGCTCGATGCCCGCAAATCGGTGAAAGATATCCTCCATAAACACGGCGGGCACATATGCGAGCGAGTATCCTAGGCCGGTTGGTGCATAGACTTTACCATCTTTACTTTTCTGGACATTCATATAAATATTAGTGGTATCGTCCCAGTTCGCTTCAGGCATCTCGACTGTATGATCGTAATAGATTCGCCGGGCAACAGTGAGATACTGCAACCCATCCTGCGAATCAATCAGACCAGAGCTGAAGAAACATAAGAAATAAAACGAACAAAAAAAATAAGCTATGATAAATTTACTCATCATGTATGCAGCAATTTAATATAAATAGAGCTACTTTGCTAGCATCAATTCTGACTCCGATTGCCTTGTTCACCTACCTGTTCAAATCACTGCTGTATAACTTAGACAGCGCATTGTTTGACTGGAATGACTACCCTCTCTACGTGTGGATCATTCAGCAACATGTTCGCAACATCACGGCGCTCAATATCCATGGTTTCTTTGATGGAAGGATATTTTTTCCCGATCCGCTCACACTGTTATTTTCTGATCTGTTTTTACCTCAGTCGGTCGTGTCTGCGCTCTTCAGTTTTATATTCAACAATCCAATCACGCAGTTTAATATCATTTTTTTCTTGACCATCATTGCCAATGCACTGTGCATCTACTATTTTTGGAGTGCGGTATTGCAAACCAAATCGGCAGTTTTTTTTGCTGCACTAAGTACTAATTTTTCAGCCTTTGTGCTCCATAATTGGGTACACTTCCAGATATTTGGCAGTTGGCCTCTTTTTTTACTTTTTGGCTGGGTGGCTCGCATCAGAGCCATCTCAACAAAATCTGCCATCATCAGTGGAATACTTTTTAGTATTGTTTTTTACAGCAGCATTTACTATTGGGTGATCGGCATCTTTGCTCTGTGCGTGTGGTTTGCATTGTTATGCTTGAGTAACAGCTCAAGTATTGATCGCAAAAAAGTTGTTGAAGTCATTCAATACTTCCTCATTACCATAAGTATGTTTTTGCTACTATCCGGGTACACACTCTATAAGTACGGTGAAACTAGACAATTGTATCAAGCACAAAGAGCATATAGCGAGTATGTGACCTATGCAGCAGACCCGTTTGACTACATTTTTCCGCCGCACACGAGCAGTCTGTTTTGGCACACATCATTCGGCAACAAATGGATGTCATATGCCAAACGGAGCGGTGTGTTCCCTGGCTTCGCGGTGAGCATACTTGCTGTTATGGGTTTCTGGGCTGTGCAAAGACGAAAAAGTACAATTAATTTTTCGTTTACCACAGATCAACACTCACTTTTCTTCTTTACTTTGGCAATTACCGGGCTAGTGTTCTCATTAGGTCCACGACTGATCGCCTTTGGCAATTTAACAAGCATACCGCTTCCGTACCATCTACTACTGGTTGGTAATCCATTTTTTGAGGTAGTCAGAGTCACTTCCCGTTGGTCAATTCTGTTTTTCATTGCGCTGTCTTTTTTTGCTGGCAAGGGAATAGAAAAACTAGCCAAACCAAAACAATTCTTTGTCGCCTGTGCAGCAAGCGCGCTGTTTCTAATCGAGGTATACCCAACACCGGTCAATACAGTACAAAAGAATTACTATCAGGAAAGCTATCAGCCAATCCATCAGGCCTGCCGACAGACTTCGCAGGTGTTGCTAGAGTATCCCATCACTGAGTTTGCCGATCAGGTAGACATTGTTTCAAACCTCACATATCGAACCCAAATGATGTTGGCCAGCACGATTCATGGCTGTACCCTGGTCAATGGGTACAGTGGTTTTATTCCTCGCGAGTTTGAGCAGTACGATCGCCAACTCTTTACGAGTGTTGAAAACTCAGATGAGCTTGAGTTCTGGAACTTGCTGCGCACACGAGGCGTCCAGTTTCTGAAGTTAAATAAGACACATTTGTACCCTGATAGGGTAGAGCGCATCGATACCTGGTTGCATAATCAATCACAAGCAACTATTCTGTACTCAAGTTCTAACCACACAGTTGCAAAGATTAATCAATGACACCCAAGCCGTTTGTTTCCATCATCATTGTAAACTACAACGGACGAAGTTTGCTTAAAAATTGCTTAGACTCTGTATTTGCAATAAATTACCCAGCTCATTCATTTGAAGTGGTTGTGGTAGACAACGACTCCAGAGATGATTCTCTTTCATTTATTTCCCGGTACTATCCCAAAGTTGTGTTGGTTGCATTAAATGAAAATCAGGGGTTTACTGGCGGCAACATAGCCGGGTTCAAAGCGGCAAAAGGTGAATATATTGTGTTGCTGAACACCGATACTACTGTTGATCCTGATTGGCTCATCAACATGGTCAAGGCAGCTCGTCCATCAAATATTGGACTCGTCGCCCCCAAAATATATTTCTCTACACCCTTCGTGCCGCTCACAATCGAAACACCACTCATTCCAACATCGGATGTGTACCAATCAACAGATTTTAAACCAATTGGAGTGATGATCGAAGACATTACGTGCGAAACCAGCGAGCAATCTGCAATGATCTGGTACAAATCCGGCTTTTATGAAGAGTTGAATGGTGCCATCAAAACAAGATGGACTAGTGGGACTGCTACTGTGTTAGTGCCATTTGTTCACAAAGAACAAGAAACATATACATTCACTTTCCACGGCTTTCCGGTCTCAACTGCAGCAAGCATTCCAATAAAAATCAAGCTTGGCACTACAACCGTGTTGCAAACAACTGTTGCTGCCAATCAAGTTCAACAACACACCATCACACTGAGCAAACAAAAGACGGCTTCTCATTTCACCTGGCTCGTACAGAATGCCGGCAATGTTATTTTTCACAACGGGTATGGCCGGGATAGAGGAAGTGCCGTCCGAAAAAATATGCACCGAGAAAACTCAGAATTCTATGAAGAAGATAATGAGTACTTTGATAAACCTGCCGAACTACTTGCAGTTTGTGGCGCAAGTTGTTTAATTAAGCGGCAAGTTATTGACTCTGTCGGTTTCTTTGATGGTCACTATTTCATGTACTATGAGGATTTGGACTTAAGTCTGCGCGCATGGAAAGCTGGCTGGGATATTGTGTATGAGCCAACCTCAGTTGTGCATCACATCCACAAAGCAACAACTGGAAAAACTGGCTCCGCGTTTTTCCTTACGATGGTCGAGCAAAACCATTTGGCATTCACTTTCACACACTTCCCAGTATCAACATGCATAGTGGAATTGTTTCTCTTCATTGCGAGATTAGGAATCACGATCATAAAAGCAGTAGTGTTCCGCTTTAGAGACAACTTAGCCAGAATTAGAGAGTGGAACGAACGAGCGGAGGGCAGAATGAGAGCGGCGAAGTATATTGCAAAAAATATTTTGCGCCTATATCAAAATCGAGTTGCTCAGCAGAACGTTGTTATTCGCTCATATGCTGACTACAGACGTTTGTTGTATTAGATAGATTATACTGCACACATGCACAAGAAAACTAATCAAACCGCTGCCATTTATGATCGGTGGCTGTACACGCTGGGCGGCGGCGAACAGGTAGCGTTTGCATATGCTGAGTGCTTACGTGAGCTCGGCTTTACGACCTCCATTTTAACCCACAAACAAGTCGATCGAGAGTTAGCCGAACGAAAAATGGGAGTCCAACTCTCTGACATTGAACTACGGTACTTGCCAGAATCATCCTCAGTCGAGCTTTCTCAGTACTCAGAGGAGTACGACGTTTTTATCAACACCTCTTATCTTGACTACTTTGCCAATAGGTCAAAATTTGGCATTCTGTCTGTTTTTTTTCCAGGTCAAATCTTTTTGACTCCGCTCGAATATTTTAAGCGAGCTTTCGTAATTCCGTCTTTTCGAAGTTTTTTTATTTACCCCTCAAGATTTGAAGGGTTTCGATTTGATGAGTATCTAGGAGGAAAAATCTATAAGTGGCTCGGACCGCAATCAACAATAATTTTAAATAGTCAGGTGTCTAAGCTTTCACTCACCTTCTATTTGGAAACAATCACATTCTCGCTGATTGATTCACTGTCATTTGAAGTCAAAGGTGTGGGAAAAGTTTTTCCCATTGAGCGAAAACTGCAACTTTCCAACACAGTAACCTTTGACTTTGATCTCCAAGGTTTGCAAAAACCTGAGCTGACAATCACCCTACCTAACCTACCGTATGCGAACAGAATTGCATTGGTACGTTTGACGATTCCACACTGGCGCTACAGTTTATACAATTTGTTTAAACACTACTTTCCCAAGTGGGAGATGCGCTTGCATGGCGGTCCGGGAGTAACCAAACGCTCCGATCTGGAATCATATGACAAAATTGTTACTATTTCGAACTTTTGCCAATACTGGATACGCAGGTACTGGGGTTTGAACAGCAGTGTGCTGTATCCACCGGTGAATACTGACCATTTCTCAGTTGCAGCCCGCAAAAAAAAGCACATTATTCACATCGGCAGATTTTTTGTAACTGGTCACTGCAAAAAACAACTAGATCTTGTTAAGGTTTTCAAACGAATATATGACTCACACGATATCAATGATTGGGAACTACACTTTATCGGCAGCATCCATGAGGGCAAACAACATCGTGAGTACTACGAACAGGCCACGTTTGAGGCTCAAGGCTACCCAATTCACTTCCATACCAACTGCAACTTCAAAGAGCTGTGCAAGCGATTGTCTGAAGCCGCCATCTATTGGCACGCCACTGGGCTGGATGAAAACCCTGAACGAAATCCAATTTTACTTGAACACTTCGGCATTACTACTGTGGAGGCAATGGCTTCCGGATGTGTCCCCGTTGTCATCAATGCAGGCGGACAAAAAGAGATTGTCACCCCAGGCAGTGGTTTTCTGTGGAATACTCGCCAAGAATTAATCGATCAAACAATCTCAATAATTCAAGATCCGGAAAAAATGCAAACTTTAAGTAAAGCCGCCAAAAAAAGAAGCAATGATTTTGATAGGGCACATTTTAAAGAGGGATTCAGGCAGCTGATCAAAAACTCAAGCACATCAGGGCTTAGTACCCTCGAAAAATAGCCAGTGGTACCACTCGATGGTGTGCCAATCCGGATTGCCGACTTCTCCCACCGCTCGCCAATTTAGCTTCCACACAGCTCGCCGACCCTGAACCGGATTCCAATCAGTTAAATTGGTGAAACCAACTTCAGAAAACCATTTAACTGCATCAGCCTTTGTCCACAACCAATGATGAACGTCATACTCATTGAGATGACCTCCAACTGTCCATCGCTGCAACCACTCATACGGAACTCGTCCGCGAGCAGTCGATTGAGCAATTTTATCAAAGTCTGGCGTCACGAGCTTGAACTTCGCACCCGGCTTGAGAACTCGATACATTTCGGTCAGTATCTCAGTAATTGTGCCGTACTTTTTCTGCAGTGATTTCCCTGCATACTGTGGATGGCAAAAATGCTCCATAATGTGGACGGCTCTGATTTCTTGCGTCACGAAGTTGTCAGGGATTGGGAGTGTTCGAACATCAGCCAAAATATCTAAATCCTTCAAACCTTTTTGGATATCCACATGCACGTATCCAGGCTCAGGATTGTTGCCTGACCCAATTTCCAGTTTGGCAATACCTGCAGGGAATGCTTTTTTTACTTGGTTTCTTGTTGTGTATGGCATGATGTTATCGTATCACAGCTCCCACCCCGTATTTGTTTGACAACCTGATAGTAGCCCATTTCAAATTCATGAGATTTCTGAGAAAATACACCCTACATGCAGACGTTTAAACACACAGTGCGGAACTTCTTGAGGCAGTACGCATCTTTTTTGCCCATATGCATGTGTCTGGTCGTCCTGGCTGCACTGCTTGCGCGCGATCCTTTTTCTGATCGTACGCTCATTCCCAACTTTGAACCATTTCCGGACGCCTTATACTATGTCGTACCACCACGCTGTTGGCTGCACGGCCAAGGTTGGAGCATGTGCGTGCGTTCTGGAGCTAGCTTTTCAACTGTCGTGCCACCATTGTATTCAATTGCCTTGCTGCCGTTCTTCTTACTAAATGATGACCCGAGAATGTTTTACTTTGCCAATGTATTGCTGAGTGTAGCTGCTGTTGTGTTGTTATTTTTAATACTGAAAAAAATCACCAAACACCTGTTGATCCAATTTGCCGTACTTTTTTTGTTTGTCACAAACTACTTTACGTACTGGTATCCCACGCTTGCCATGGCAGAGAACTTGCTTATTCCCTTGTTCTTAGCGGGATTGTACGTATGTTTACAAAAAACGTCGATCAAAAAAATTGTTCTGTTGCTCCTCATTGCAGTAGGGTTGTATCAAACCAAACATGCATATGCACCACTTACCGCCGTGTTCTTACTTGCAAGTCTGGAGTCTTTTTTTACGCAACCATTTATAGCTACTCGAATTCGCACTAGTCGCTCTCACTTAGGTGGTCTTGCGCTCATCGCACTGTTTCTCATTGCATTTGTGTTTGCCATAACTCAGCATGAAATTCGCTGGATACTGTCAGACGACTTTTTCAAACTCACTATTCCGGATGGCGGACAAACCTGGTTTTCACTGGCATATTGGTCCGACCACAGCAAGATATACATTTCAGCATTGTTTGGGCAACCTCAAAAGTTTTTGTGGGACAGCACCCCTCTCATGCCAATGTATACGGGTATTTTCGGCACGATTGGACTGCTTGTCGGCTTGCGGAGTTCAGTAACTCGTAGGTTAAGCATTGTGCTACTTCTGTCAGTTATTGGCCAACTTACTTTCATCTCAACTTTTTACGCTGCCGATATTCGATACATCTATCATGTCTTGCCTGCAATGTTGATCGGAGTAACAATCGCACTCCAGCATCTAGTGCAATCATACCCAAAGCCGTCACAAGTACGCGCAATTAGTATTGGTATTCTCGTTGTGCTGTTTGTCTATGTTGCCCAACACAGCATGCAATGGAAACGACAAATCGCGATTAATCTTAAGTACGCAGAAACTCCTTGGTGGAACATTGCGGTCGAAGAAGTAGATCGCTACTTTGCCAGTACGATATCAGAAGGGAGTAGGGCAACAAACCCCATAATCATCACCGCAATTCCCCCATTTTTGTTTGATTTTTATGCAAAAACACCGCTACAGTTGCTGCCACTCAATTTAGATCAAGATTTCCGACAAGCACGCGAGGTTGCTTGGGGTAAAAATGACTATACAAATCTCATCAGCTTGTATGAACAAAAACTTGCTGCAGGTGAAGAGTTGTATGTCACCAACTACGGGTTAGCTGGTGGAAAGTACTTAGTCGAAAGTTTTGCAGAAATTGAACAATCGTTTGCCCTCACCCAAGTGTTCTCCGGCTGCTACAATCTGTGTAATATCTACAAACTTGAATTACAGTAATGCGAAAACTACTGCATTGGATTGATGTGAACGGCCTGTTTTTTGCATCAATTTTTTTGCTAGTTTTCATCCCTCTGTATCCCAAACTACCACTCTTCGAGGCAATCCCTGGCTACCTCGTACGTGTGCGCCTTGAAGATTTGCTAGTGTTGCTGATTGGCATGCTGTGGATAGTGCAAGTGTGGAGAAAAAAAATAACTTACAGCACCACGTTTTTGTCGTTGATCAGCGTCTATGCAGGAGTAGGATTGCTGTCAATTTTCTCAGGCATTGTGCTGTTGCAAACTATTCCGCTTGCTCCACTTCATGTTGGCAAGAGTCTGTTGCACTTTTTCCGATACATGGAATATTTTTCTGTTTTCTTCTTTGCGTTTGCAGGCTATAACAGCCTTTCTCGTGTGCGACAGATGCTATGGCTGCTGACAGCCACAGTCTTCTTGGTGACAGTGTACGGATACGGACAGTTGTATTGGCATTGGCCACTTTTTTCAACCATGAACCGCGAGTTCAGCAAGGGTGTAACGCTCTACCTCACGGAGTACGCAAGAGTGCAGTCTACATTTGCTGGCCATTACGATCTTGCCGCCTTCTTGGTGCTCGTGTTACCCCTGTTGTTTGCGGCTACACTTA